>JAVXWK010000032.1:0-13852 GCA_032230575.1 Pseudonocardiales bacterium
GACTCCTGGGCGAGGATGCCGAGCATGATCTGCGCGGGCACCTTGCCGCCGCCTTCCAGCGGGATCGGCGGCAGGATGGCCTGCGGTCGCCAGCCGGGAATGCCGGACTGGTTCCAGTTCGCCGGCCGTTCGACGTTCAGCGCGTCCTGCACCGCCAGGTCGACCGCCCACTCCACCTGCTTCCAGTGGGGCTGGAACACCTGCGTGCCAGGGTCGTTGCGCTGCACCGCACACGTGCGGTCGTCGTCGACCGGGTTCGTCGACGGGCTCGCCGCCGCGGGCGCCGCGTCAGGAGCGACCTGGAACCGCGCAGTCTTGCCGGACTCGGTCATCCGCGCCTCGAGCGACCCCTCGCGCGCTTGGGACACCTCGACCTGGCCCATGCTGGAAAGCTCCGACCTGGGCGATGCCGCGACCTTGCGCACCGTGCGCGGCAACGCTTTCACATCGCTGGGCTTCCCGGTGAGGAACACCCTGCCGCCCTTGCCCGCGCTCAGCCCTAGTTCGGTGAGCGGCCCGCGGGCGATCTCCTTCGCGTCACGCGCGCCTGCCGCGAGGTGCTTGGCCACGGCGGTGTTGTCGTCCGGCACCTCGAGGAACGCCACGCCACCATCGGAGTCGGCCCGCAGGTACGACGGCGCCCCCGCGGTACCGGTGAGCTTTTTGGTGCCGCCCAGGGGATCGATCTCCACGACGCCTGCGCCGTCCGCCGCGACGATCCTGTCGCCGAGCGGGATCGCCGAGGTGATCTGACCGGGCAGCTCCTGGCTGCGGACCATGCGGCCGGTCGCGGTGTCCAGCACGTGGAGCTTGGTGCGGCCCAGCTTCGTGCCGCCGTTCTGCGCCAGCACGGCCGTCTCATCCGTGCCGCAGCCGGGGTTGTGGTAGGCCAGGCTGACCGTCGTGCCCAGCTTCGTCACCTTGCCGTCGGCGAGGTCCACCACGGCGGCGAACCCGCCGCGCTGGAACGTGTCGTCGTGGTTGGTGAACTGGCGCGGCGCGTAGACCACGACCGCGCGCCGGCCGGAGCCGGTGAAGCAGACGTTGCCGATCCACGCGTCCGTGTCGAAGCCCGGCTCGGCCAAGCTCGCCGCGGTCCGCCAGGCGTAGCCGGCCTTCGCGTCGGCGACCATCAGCCGGAACCCGGTCGAGTCACCCTCGGTCGCCCACGCCCGGTCCTCGGATTGCTGCCAGCCCTTCGGCAGGACCTCCTGATCGGCAGGTGCCGCGACGGCCGGAGCCGCCGATAGCGCCAGAGCCGCGGCGAGCGGCAGGATTCTCAGTACTCGCCGGTGCACTGGGTCTCCCATCCGTGGTACTGGATGAAGAACGTGTAGCAGCCGCGGACTTTCTCGGTGAACGACACCATCGCGGTCCAGCCGGTTTCCTCGCGGTATTGGGCGAACTCCTTGCGCGTCGCCATGCCTTCCGTGCTCATCGACTTCGTGTAGACGGCGCCGTCGAAGCCCCAGAAGTTGCGATAGCGGGTCCAGACGGCGTAACAGTTGGGTGAGTAGCGGAGTTCGACGGTGACGCTGCGGCCCTCGTATTCGAACTGCTCCAGGTTCCGCACATTGCTGCCGCCGCAACCCATCGCTTCCGGGTCCTTGCCGTAGCAGCTCTGTCCCCAGCAGCCTGCGGCATTCGCCGGGCTCACGGGAGTCATGACGCCGACGCCGATGAGCAGGACCGCCAGCGCGGCTTTGGTCTTGGTGAGCATGTCGCCCCTTTGTCGTGCAGATGTTGGGACTCATCAGACGGGCTGCCGGGGTGCGTGCACGAGGGTTTGGCGGAGTCCCGCACGATCTCGCACACGTCACACGCGTTCGACCTGTGGGAACGCTGTGCGAGATCGTGCGGAAGATGGCTGAGCTCTCGCTTCGGCGCCATGAACACCCCTTTGATGTGGACATCGCGGGTATTCCGATTGAGAGGCGTGATCGAAGATGAGCAGGAGAGCTTTTGTGCGGACCGGGGTCGCGGCGCTCGTGCTGGCGGCAGGCTTCCTGGTCCCCGTGAGTGGAACCGCGGTGGCCGCACCCGGTTGCTACGGATCGAGCTGTTACGGCAAGGATCCGCAAGCAATGGGATGTACTGATGCGGAAACTCTCGACACCATCGGCGATGGCGGCGGGATCGTGGTGGAACTGCGCCACTCCTATGCGTGCAAGGCGGCATGGGTCCGCTACCAGAACCATCATGCGATGTACGGCGCTGTTTACATCAAATCGTTGAGCACCGAGGGGATGGCTGCCAGGAAAGACCTGGGAGCGTACATCGGCGAAGAGGGCTGGACCGGCATGTTGTCGTTCGACGAGAACGTGATCGGGTGCTCGGCGGTGTACAGCAACAACCGCTGGTACACGACCTGCACCAGGGCCTTCTAGAGGCCGTATCGCGGACGTGTCGAAATCCGGATACGCGGTGGCAACACGGCACCGCCTTGGCCGGCCACCTTGACTGGGACAGGAACTCCAGGCGGGCGTGGCAGGGCATCGTCGCCTGAGGCGAGCTGGATGACCGAGCGGGTGGCGACATGTTCGCCACCCGCTCTTTCGTCCCGTGAGGACATTCAACATCGCTTTGCCCACAACGAACTTTGGTCTGAACCACGCGGGACTCCCTTTCGCGTAGTTGATCAACTCCGAACGGCGGAGTACGTGACGCTTGCTGACCGATACGGTCGTCAAAGTTTCAACGACCGCGTCGGGAGCCCTTGGTGGTGCGGAAGTTCTTGTCATTTCTCATGGTTCTCCTCACGTGCGCGTGTGCGGAGAGCCCGTCGCCACCTCCGGTCACGCGTGCGCCGTCGCGGCAGCCGACGTTGGTCACGGAGGCGCGGCAGAACGTGCCGCGGTTCGTGCGCGAGGTGGTGGACGGGCGCACCGTCGAGTTGGACGACGGGCAGCGCGTGCGGATCTCGTTGCTCGCGGAGCCTGCTGTGTGCTGGGCGGCCGCGGCGATCGCGTTCGCCACCAAGACGTTGGTGATGCGGCCCGTTCGGGTTACGACGGTGGAGCCCGGGGAGGTGAACCTGGAGCTCGAGGACGGCACCGACTACGCGCTTCTCGCTGTCGGGGAAGGTGTGTTGCGGGCGCAGGGTGCCGCCGGCGAGGTCGCTGAAGCGGAACAGCGGGCGGCGCGTGAGGATCGTGGCCTGTGGGGATTGCCCTGCAATGGCATGGATGTCACCCCGGCGACGACGACGGTGCCTCCGCCCGCGACTCCCAAGCGGGTTCAGCCGCAACCGGCCACGACCACGCCGCCGCCACCGCCGCCTCCTCCGGTTGTGACGACGCCGCCTCCCGCGCCGCCGTGCAAGGTGTCCTATCGGATCGAAGGGCAGTGGCCGGGTGGGTTCAAGGGCGGCGTGACGATCAAGAACACCGGCCGCACTGCGATCAACGGGTGGACGTTGGGGTGGTCGTTCGGCGATGGGCAGACCGTCCAGCAGATGTGGAACGCGTCGTCGTCGCAGCGGGGTGCGGCCGTCAGTGCGACCAACGCGTCCTACGTGGCGACGATCGCGCCCGGTGGTGAGGTGTCGATCGGGTTCCTCGGGGCGATGCGCGACAAGAACACGGCTCCGCGGTCGTTCACGCTCAACGGGACGGCGTGCGCGACGGGCTGAGGTGTTGGTCTCGGCGATCGAACGTGGCAAGATAAATTATTAATTAACCACGCATTCGATCATGTCAGGGACTAACCGTGCAGGTCACAAGGGCTGTGCCGCTGTACGCCGAGGTCGACAACGGGCTTGGCGGGCGCTGGACGTCGCTGCGCACTGCCCGCCGCGAGTGGCTCTGGCACCGGCCTGACCCTGCCCGCGCGGGCGTGAAACCAGGAGATCCGTTCGTCGACGCGGGTGGGCTCGAGGAGTGCGTCCCGACCGTTCGCGGCCTTCCTGACCACGGGGACGCGTGGAGCAGGCCGTGGGACGAGAGCGGCCTCCACTGTCCGGAATTCCAGCTCCGCCGCCGCATCGACACCGAGGACGGCGCGGTCATCGCGGACTACGAGCTGACGGCGGAGCCGGGTTACCGGTTCGTGTGGGCCGCGCACGCGTTGCTCGACGTCAGCCAGGAAGCTCATCTCGTCGCACCCGCCGGCCCTGTCCTGATCACCGACCCGGCGCCGGTCCTGAAGCAGTGGCCGGCGGGACTGGACACCCTCGGCCCGGACGACGGCACGGCGGTCGGTGCGGTGCTGGAGAGCGATCGGATCCGTGTGGTGGATGGAGATCACCAACTCGACATGCACGTCGAATGTGCCGATCAACCGGTGTCGATCGCGTTGTGGCGAAATCTCAAGGGCTGGCCGGACATATACCCGTACCGCAGTGTCGGCGTGGAACCGATGCTCGGCAGGACGTTCGACCGCGAGGACACGACGAGGCCCGTGGCGATCGTGCCGGAGTCAGGAACGGTCAGGTGGCGGCTGACCATCACCGCCTTCGAGGAAGGAACCGCATGACCGACGTGCTGACCCCGGGCGAGACCATGGGTGCGTTCCGGGCCGCCGGGCCGTTGCGTCTCGGTGGCACCGCGGAGCTCACGATCGCGGGTGCGGAGTCCAACGTGGCCATCGGCGTCGCCCGGCTCGGTCACGCCGCGCGGTGGGTCGGTGTGACGGGAGAGGACGAGATCGGCGAGCTCGTCCGGCGCACGTTGTTCGCCGAGCAGGTCGAGGTCAGCGGCCGCACGGCGCAGGCCGGGACGGGATTGATCCTCTTCGAACCGCGTACCGCCGACATCACGCGGGTTCTCTACTACCGCAGCGGATCCGCCGGGTCGCAACTGTCCACTGAGGACGTCAAGAGAGCGTTCGACGTCAGCGTGCCCAAGATCGTGCACGTCACCGGTATCACGTGCGCGTTGAGCGAGTCCGCACGGGCAGCTGTCACCGAGGCGGTCAACCTCGGCCGGGAAGCGGGCAGCACGGTGTGCCTCGACGTGAACTTCCGCTCCAAGCTGTGGTCTGCGGAGGCGGCGGCCGGGGCGATCCGTCCACTTCTGACACGCGTTGACCTGCTGATCGCCTCCGACGACGAGCTGGCGATCACCGGTGATGATCACAACATCCCGGAAGTGGTCGTCAAACACGGCGCGGACGGCGCCACCGCACGTACGTCGGAAGGTGAGTGGAAAGCGCCGGCCCACCGGGTCACGGCCGTCGACACCACGGGCGCGGGGGACGCGTTCGTGGCCGGATACCTGTCCGGCCTCCTCGACGGCCTGAGTCCGGCCGGCCGCCTGCACCGCGGTACCGCCGTCGCCGCGTTCGCCGTCGCCACGCCCGGCGACTGGCAGGGCCTGCCCACCCGCACCGACCTCGCCCTTCTGGACCTGCAATCAGGGAGCACCGTCCGATGACGTTGACGCAGTGGAACTTCGAGCAACTCGAACTCGGCGAAGGCGCTCGCTGGATCAACGGCAAGCTCGTCGTCGTCGATCTCCTGGCCGGACGCGTGCTGGAGACCCGCGGCGACGTTCCCGCGCCGTTCCAGGAGATCGCGAAGCTCGACGTCCCGGTCGGCGCCGTCGCTCCGTCCGAGCAGGGCCTCATGGCGGCCAAGGGAACCGGCGCGGGTCTCCTCGACGGCCCCACGCTCGAGTCCTTCGCGGGCGAGGGCATGCGTGTGAACGACGCCGTGGCCGACCCGTCCGGCAGGTTCTGGGTCACGACGATGGCCTACGACGCCGAACCCGGCACCGGCTCACTGCACCGCCTCGGCACGCCGTCTCCTGTCCTCAAAGGACTGACGATCCCGAACGGCCCGGCGTTCTCCCACGACGGCACGCTGATGTACCTGGCCGACAGCGCGCGAGGCATCGTGCACCGGTTCGACGTGGACACCGACGGCGAACTGAGCGGCCGTCGCGTCTTCCTGCACACCCCGCACCACACGCCGGACGGCATGACCACGGACGTCGCGGGCAACGTGTGGATCGCTTTCTGGGGCGCGAGTGTCGTGCGCCGCTATCGCCCGGACGGCAGGCCGGACCACGAGATCCGGCTCCCCGCGAAGCAACCCACGAGTGTCTGCCTCGGCGGCAAGGACATGGGCAGGCTCTTCATCACCACTGCCAAGTGCGGTCTGCGCCGCCCGACCCTGCACGACGGCGCGCTGTTCGCCGCCGACGTCGACATCCCAGGCCGCCCGGCGAACGCGTACGTGCCTGCTGTGGGCTGATCTGCCCACAGCAGAGAAAGCGGCGCGAAGCCAGACCTGCCCGGCATCGTCGACCCCATGACGAACAACGAGAGGCTCTTCAGCTCTGGGCTGCGGGAACGGTTCTTCGCTCAGCGGGTGCTGATTCTCGACGGCGCGCTCGACGACGACAACGGCACGGTGCTGGCGACCCAGATGCTGTCGCTGGCGAGCGAGGATCCACGGCAGGACATCGCGCTGTGGATCCACTCGCCGGGTGGTTCGGTGCCCGCGATGCTGGCGATCCGCGACGTCATGCGGCTCGTGCCGTGCGACGTCGCGACGCTCGCGCTGGGGCTCGCGTGCAGCGCCGGGCAGTTCCTGCTTTCCGCCGGTACCAAGGGAAAGCGGTTCGCCCTCCCGCACGCGCGGATCCTGATGCACCAGGGCAGCGCGGGCATCGGCGGTTCGGCCGTCGAGGTCGAGGTGCAGGCGGACGACCTGCGCCACACCAGGGACACCGTGCTCGGCCTGATCGCCGAGGACACCGGGCAGCCGTTCGACCGGATCTTCACCGACTCGCTGCACGACAGGTGGTTCACCACCGCGCAGGCCGGCGAGTACGGGTTCATCGACCACGTCGTCAGCGATCTCGGACAGGTCGTTCCCGTCCGCACGCATCAGCTGGGACTGCACGCGGGAGCTGTCGCATGAGCACCTACACGATTCCCAACATCATCACGCGGGACTCCCGCGGCGAGCGCGTCATGGACGTCTTCTCGCACCTGCTGTCCGAGCGGATCGTCTACCTCGGCACCGGGATCGACTCCGGTGTGGCGAACGCGTTGATCGCGCAGCTGCTGCACCTGGAGGCGGACAACTCGGACCTGGAGATCAACCTCTACATCAACTGCGAGGGCGGCGACCCGTCCGCGATGCTCGCGCTCTACGACACCATGCGCTACATCAACGCGCCGGTGGCGACGACGTGCGTCGGGCAGGCGGTCGCGGCGGGTGCGGTGCTGCTCGCCGCGGGTGCGGAAGGGCGCCGGGTCGTCCTCCCGCACTCCAGGGTCGTGCTGCACCAGCCCGCGGCGCAGGGACGTGGCGCGATCCCGGACCTGATCCTCGCGGCGGACGAGGTCGTGCGGGTGCGCACGCAGCTGGAGGACATCCTGTCCCGCCACACCGGCCGGAGCGTGGACGAACTGCGCCACGACACCGACCGGGACCGCGTGTTCGACGCTCCGGGAGCCGTCGAGTACGGGCTCGCGGACAAGGTGATCGCGGGCCGTTAGGCGACGGCCATGAGCACCGGGCCCGACGGACGTCCGACTGGCCGCGAGGTGTGGAACTGCTGACTGCGCACCACGTACTGGGAGCGGACCTGGCCGGCGACACCGATCAACAGGTCGGCCAGGTCGATGCCCAAGGCGCCGGTGACGGCGGCGATCATCTCGCTCGACGGCTCCTTGCGGCCGCGTTCGATCTCGGACAGGTACTGCACCGAGATGCCCGCGCGTTCGGCAACGTCGACCAGGCGATCGCCGCGCGCCTCCCTGGTCTCACGCAGCTTGCGGCCCAAGGCCTCACGCCACAACGGCTCGGGTGCGCGCTTGAAGTCCAGGATCTCCGCCATTTCCTCATGGTGACAGCACTCCGACCACGGCAAAGGGGCGTTCTGCTGTCAGCAGAAAGACCGCCCTAAAACCACTCAAAGGTGGCTGAAAGACCTCTGAGCAGGCTCTTCCCGGCACAACAAGACACCACAAAGGGGAGAAACCAGCATGAGAATGCTCATCGGTCTGGGCGCCGCCACGCTCGCCGCGATCGCGATGCCCGCCGTCGCGCACGCCACGCCGCACACCACGGTTTACGTGAACAACCACCAGCTGGTCGTCGAGGGCGAAGCCGGCAAGACGAACAACATCGTGGTCGCGCTGGACACCGCGAGCCACAACCTCACCGTCACCGACTCCGGTGACCTGCTGGCCGTGGGCGCCGGGTGTGCGCTGACCAACGACATCGTGCGCTGCACCTACGAGTCCGGCGCCACGAAGCTGATCACGTCGGTCCGGGTCAACGCGGGCGACCTCAACGACCGCATCACGATCAACTACGACAACACGAACGCCGACGCGATGCCGGCCTACGTGTACGGCGAAGAGGGCAACGACGTCATCGAGACCCGCGCGAAGGGCACGATCAGCGGTGGCGACGGCGTCGACACGCTGCGCCCGAAGCGTGGTGGCGTGTCCGTGTACGGCGGCCTCGGTGTCGACCGCGTCGACTACAACAGCGGCAGCGCGCTGCACCCGAACTCGGGCGTCTCGGCGACCATCGGCTCCGGCACCGACGACGGCTACGACACGCTGGCGCTGAAGGACTACGTGGCGAGCGACGTGGAGAACCTGACCGGCACCAACTTCGTCGACCACCTGGTCGGCAGCTCGGTGGCCAACAACATCCTCGCGCTGGGCGGCAACGACCTCATCTGGGGTCTCGCCGGCAACGACACGCTCAACGGCGGCCTCGGCGTGGACACCTGCCTCGACGCCGAGGACGGCGACGTTCTCGTCAGCTGCCCCTGATCAGGCAGAACGCCGGCCTTAAGACCGCTTTAAGCGGGCTCGGCATCCTTCGGGCATGAACGCGAAGGTGATGAGCACGGCTCTGGTCGTGCTGAGCTTGACGAGCCCGGCCGTGGCGAACGCGGACGCCGGCGAGGTCGTGCAGGTGCAGAACACCAGTGCGGCCTCGTCGGCGGACAAGACCGTGTCGGTCAGCTGCCCGAGCGGCACGAAGGTCGTCGGCACCGGGGGGTCGGTGACCGGTCAGCGGACGGCGGTCACGCGGGTGCGCCCGAGCGCGGACCTCACCAGCGTGGAGGTCACCGCGATTGAGCACGGGGCGGGGACCGTGCAGCCGTGGACGGTGAGAGTCAGGGCGAACTGCGCGCCCGGCGAGTTCACGCTCGTGTCCAAGAGCGGCACGAAGAACGCCGAGGCGTCCTGCCCCGGCAGCCAGAAGACGCTCGGCGTCGCAGGGGAGACCGACGGCGTGCACCTGACCAGGATCGCACCGAAGACCAACCTCAAGAGTGCGCAGGTCGAGGCGCCCGACACGGCCGAGGTGACGGCGCACGCGATCTGCGGGACGCGACCGGGACTGGTTCTGCGCGGTGGCAGCTCCTCGGTCGTGATGACCAAGAACGCCTCGAAGTCCGTCGCCTGTCAGGAAGACGAGCAGGCGGTCAGTGCCGGCGGTGTGGTCGCGGGTGCGGTCATCGACGGCGTCGAGCCGGTCGGGCCCGGCGCGACCGTCACGGGTGAGGCGGCGGACGCGCAGGGCCAGGCCATCCGCTGGTCGATCACGCCCTATGCGGTGTGCTCGCAGTGAACGGCCGCGGGTCGACCTCGATCTCGCGCATCCGCGTGACGTAGGTCTGGTAACACCTCCTCGCCTCCCCGTGACTCCCTCCGGCGGCGAGGACGCGCACCAGCATCAGGTGCGCAGGCTCGTCGTACGGGTCGCGTTCCAGTACGCGCAGGCAATACCTGCTGGCCAGCGCGTACTCCCCACCGGACTCGGCCCGTGCGGCGAGCACCGCCACGACCTGCAGGTAGATCAACCGGGCTTCTTCCCGAAGCCGTCCAGCCCAGTCCTCGTACGGATCTTCCTCCAGGAAGTCGCCGTGGTACGCGGACTCGGCGGCCGCCAGCAGTGACTGCGCCTCGGACGAATCGCGTTGTGCCGCAGCGAGTCCAGCACGTGCGTCGGCAAGGAACGCCACCACGTCGACGGGCAGCACGTCCGGGTCGAGCCGGATCGCGTCGCCCTCGGCCACGATTCCCGTGCCGGCGCGCAGAACGCTGCGAGCCGTGGACAACGCCACCGCGAGCCGGTTCGCGACCTTCTCCGGTTCCTCCTCCGGCCACAGCAGGTTTCCCAGCGCCTCACGGGTGATCGGCCGTCCGCGCCGGGCGATGAGGATCTTCACCAGGTCCCTGGCCTTGCGCGACTGCCACGCGGCGGGCGGCAGCGGGTCGCCGTCGCGCAGCACCCGGAACCCGCCCAGCGTCTGGATGAACAGCTCGGGCCTGCTCTCCTTCCGGCACGTCTCGGCGACACTCGCCGCGGCTTCCGCGAGCACACGTGCGCCGAGATCAGCGGCTTGTTGCCGTGCCTCACCGGCGAGTTGCTCACCCGCGGCGCCACCGATCAGCATCGCCTGCGCTGTGCGCACCCTGATCTCGCCGAGCGGGTTGCCGATCTCGCGCCACAACGTCAGCGCCTGGTCCAGCAGCACCGGGTCGCGTTCCAGCACTCCGCGCAGCCTCAACGCCCGTGCGAACCCCGCCCGGTCACCGCGCCGGGTCGCGATCTCCGCCGCCTCCTGGCACCGGGCCTTGTCGTGGTCGAGCCACCCCAGCACGAGCAGCGCCGCCACGCTTTCGCCCAGTTCCAACGCTTTGCGGGCGTGCTCACGCGCCAGGTCGGGGTCGTCGTCGGAGAACAGCTCGGCCAGTCCGACGTGCGCCAGGATCATGTGCGGCACGGTGTTCTTGGCCGACGCGAGCCGCAACGCCTCGTGCAGCGCGTATCCCGCCAACGCCCGGTCGCCCCGTTTCCGGAGGACCTCGCCCAGGTACACCAACGGCGCCGCCGCGAGCCAGCTCCCCGCCACGTCGAAAACCTTCTGTGCGGCATGGAAATCCGCCGCCGCCTCGTCCAACCGGCCGAGCCCGAGCAGCGCCTCACCGCGGTTGTGCAGCCCGATCGCCCGGTACGTCGCGAACCCCGTGACGTCCGCGAGCGGCAGCATCTCCTCGATCTCCCGCAACGCCGCCCGGTGCTCACCCGCCTCGACGTGGTGCGACGCCCGGTTCGAGCGGATGCGGATGACGCCGAGCACGTCACCGGCCTTCTGCGCGTGGTCCAGCGCGATGTCGTAGTGCTCGGTCAGCTCGTCGCGCTTCCCTTGTGCCGCAGCGACCATCGCGAGCACAGTGTGCGCGGTACCGATCGCGCAGTCGGTGATGGCCGTCTCCAGCGCCTGGATCGCCTTGGCCTGCGCGGACTCCAGGTCGCCCAGCGCCCAGTGCGCACTCGCCGCGGTGCTGAGCAACATCGGGTCCGAGCCGTCCTCGCAGTCGTCGCAGATCTTCAACGCGTCCTCAGGCCCGCCACGCAGGTGCTGGATCCACGCCATCCGCCAGGCCAGCTCCGCGGTCAGCCCGTCCTCGGTGGCTTTCGTGAACCGGTCCGCTGCCTGCCGCCACTCACCGCGCAACTGGTGTGCGACGCCTTCGAGCTGCCACACCTCGGCCGTGCGCCGGTCTTCCGGCACGAGCCCGGTCGCGGTGAGCACGGCGTCCGCGCCACCCGTCCGCAGCACGTCCTCGAGCAACGCGGTGACGCCCGGCCAATCCTCCAGTGCGGCAAGGGAATCAACCGCCCGCACGTATTCACCACAGGATGCGAACCACCGAGCCGCCGTCCGGTGCACGCCGCTCGCCGGTTCCACGTACTCGCGCGCCAACGGCACCAGCGTGAACCAGCCGGGTTCGGCTCGGACGTGCTCGACGAACAGCCCGCGTCGCGCGAGGTCGGGCAAGATCGTCGGAGCACCGGAATGTCCCAGCTCCACGAGTAGATCCGTGGTGAATCGATCGAACGCGGCGGCGGTCCTCAGCAGAGCGCGGGTCTGTTCCGGTTCTCTGCCGACGACTTCGTCGACCAGGTCGGCGAGCTCCTCGACCGTCCCGGTCTCCGCGACGAGCCGCACCGCGATCGGCCATCCGCCGGTCACCTCGTGCACGTCGTGACCAGCGACCACGGTGGTCTCCTCCGCGCTGAACGCCAGTTGGGACGCGGTGATCTCGGTCAGCTCCCCGTCAACCTTCAGGCGCCGCAACGAGAACGGCGGCAACGCGCGTCCGGACAGGACCAGCCGCGCGCTCGCGGGCAGCTGCAGGCACAGTGCCTCCAGCAGCTGAACGGCCGAATCCTCTTGTCTCAGCACATGGATGTCGTCCAGCACGACCACGACGTCCGATGGCCAGGCGTCGATCAGCAGCCCGGCGATCGCGTGCGCCCGTCCGGCCTCGTCCTCACCGGACACCGACGGCACGCTGGTCCAGTTGGTGGCCAACGCCAAAGCCATCGGCTGCAACAGCCGATGGCCTTCCTGGCAGGTGTGCCACACCACCGGACGGTCGGTGTGCGCCTGGGTCAGCAGCGTCGTTTTGCCGTAACCGGCTGGTGCGACGAGAGTCGTGAGCCTCGTCGTGCAGAGCAGCCCCTCGAGCCGGGGCCGCCGGATCACCGTTGTCCTCCCACGCCCCAAGATCGTCGCTCGGTGGAAAGCGTTACACCGTCACCTCGGTCTTCCTGCGCCGCAGCCGCATCACCGCGGCCACCACCAGAGGCGCGACCGGACAACCGTGGCGCCGCATGAAAAATCTCGCCACACCGATCGCCAGCAGCACGATCAGGTCGTCCACCACGAAGTTCACCGCATAGGTGCCCAAAGCGGCGAACAACAGGATTGCGACCTATCGCTGCCGTCAGGCGCACACTTCGCTGACCGGCTGGGAACCGCCCAACGTTCCGGCACTGTGGGAACGAGTCTGAGCACTTGTTCCGTTCTCCGGGCCTGCTGCATCAGGGAGCCCGCCGCAGGGAGCGTTCCCTTGCTAGCGTCGGCTGGCAAGGGGGCGTCTTATGCGCGAATCAACGGAGTTCGTCGAGGCAGCGGCCGCGCTGAGGCCGGTGCTGGCACGTGAGCAGGCGGCTGGCGACCGCGACCGGAGGCTGACCGGCGAGGCGATGGCGGCGATGCGGGACGCCGGGATGTTCCGCATGTTCGTGCCCGAGTCGCTGGGCGGCTTGGAGCTGGGGCTGCGGACTTCCGGGGACGCACTGGCCGAGCTGGCGCACGGGGACCCGTCCGCGAGCTGGGTCGCGATGATCCTGGGCGCGGCCGATCTGGTGGTCGCCCAGATGTCTCCTGAGGCGCAGCGGGAGATCTACGCGGACGGTCCGGACACGCACGTCTGCGTCGTCCTCACTCCACATGCGACAGCCGAGCGCGTCGACGGCGGGTGGCGGATGTCCGGTGAGTGGTTCCCGGCTTCCGGCTGCCTGCACTCGTCGTGGGGCGTGTTCGGATTTCCCATGGCGGAAGGGGATGCCAGTGTGGCCGCGATTCCGTTCAGCGAACTGCGGATCAAGGACACCTGGCACACGGTCGGCATGCGTGCCACTGGCAGCAATCTCGTTGTGGGCCAAGACGTCTTCGTGCCCGACCATCGCGTCCTGCGGTTGCGCGACGCGATCGCCGGGCCTGTGGGATCGGGTGCCCGGTTCCGCTCGGCGTTGGTCCCGACGGTGCTCACGTACATGATCGGCCCGTACCTCGGGACGGCCGAGGCCGCGCTGGACCACGTGATGTCCAAGGCGGACAAGCCCGTCTCGTTCACGACCTACCAGCATCAGAGCGAATCGCCGGCGTTCCAGATCGCGATCGCCGAGGCGTCCGCCAAGATCGACGTAGCCCGGCTGCTCGCCCACTCGTGCGCCTCGGTGATCGACGACCACGCGTTGTCCGACACCTTCCCGGACTACGCGACGCGTGCACGGCACCGTCTGCACGTCACTCATGCGGTGCGGCAATGCGGTGAGGCGCTGGAGATGCTG
>JAVXWK010000035.1:0-4370 GCA_032230575.1 Pseudonocardiales bacterium
CACTCCTGGCTTCCCTGCTCGTACCGGGCACCGCGTCGGCGGCACCGTGCACAACGGTGGCGACCGATGCGGCGCTGGCCGAGGCGGTCGGCAAGGCGGGTTCGTGCGTCGTCGTCGAGGACGGCACGTACGCACCGGTCACGATCGCCGCGGACGAGGTGCACCTGAAGGCGCGCAAACGCTTGGGCGCCGGGTTCACCTCCGGGACCGTGATCGTCACGGGTTCGGGCGTCACCGTCGAAGGCTTCACGTTCACCGGCAGCGCGAACTTCCGGCTCGACAACTCGATCGGCTCGCGGATCACCCGCAGCCTGTTCCGGTCGTCGGCCGCGGAGTTCGTGCAGGTCCACGGGCAGAAGGGCGATCACAACAGAGTCGACCACAACGAGATGGGCCCGAAGGCGCAGCTCGGGCACATGATCCAGATCGGCAAGAACCCGTTCACGCCGACGAACACCCTCGTCGACCGCAACTACCTGCACGACCTGGCGTCGGGTGTGCAGGGCGGCGAGGCGTTGCGCGTCGGCGGTTTCGGGCCGCCCGGCGACTACTTCCACGCGCACACGGTGTTCGAGTACAACCTGCTGGTCAGGCTGTCCGGTGATGCCGAGGTCCTGTCGCTGAAGAGCTCGGCGAACACCTTTCGCTACAACACGGTCCGCGAGTCCGCGGGCGAGATCAACATCCGCGCCGGGCAGGCCAACGTCATCCACGGCAACTTCGTGTTCTCCGACGGGCTCAAGGCCGCGCACGGCATCCGGTTGAGTGAGGACGACCACGTCATCACGGACAACTACGTCGAGACGATGGAGGACGCGTTCCTGCTGTTCGCGGGCGACGAGAAGCCCGGTAACCCACCGCCTGGTGTGCCGCCGTCGGGTCCGTTCACCGGGCACGCGCAGGTGCGCAAGGCGGTCGTCACGGGCAACTCGTTCATCGCGACTGCCGGTCATGGGGTCGACTTCGGTGGTGGCGTGAAGCCTCCGGAGGGCCTGACCTTCGCGAACAACCTGGTCAGCGCCGTTGGTGGCCTTGGTGTCGGCAACGCGGCCAGTGTCACCGCGCCTGTCTATGGTGGCAACCTCGTGTGGTCGCCGGAACCGGGTGTCTCGGGGCCGGGTTTCCTGCTGGCGGATCCCGCGCTGGTGCGGGGTTCGCACGGGTTGCTGGAACCGACGCGGGCGGCGCTGCGGGCCGGCGTACGCGGCTACGGCAAGTTCGACGTGCTCGGACGCAACCGCCTGTCCCCGCCGGACGTTGGGGCTGTGGAGGCGTCGAGCTGGTCACGGCCCGTGCGCAAACCGTTGACCATCAGTGATGTGGGCCCGTTCTCATAGTTGAGCGGAACACGCTCAACTTTTCTGACGTTGTGCGGGATGATGGTCCATGCTGGAGGCTGACCACGAGGTGGAGGAATGGACGCTTTCAACCCGACGACGAAGACTCAGCAGGCTGTTTCCGCAGCTGTGCAGGCGGCGACCCTCAACGGCAACCCCGACGTGAGTTCGGCGCACCTGCTCAGCGCTCTGCTGGCGCAGACGGACGGGTTGACCGCGCCGTTGCTGTCCGCGGTGGGCGCCGACCCGACGATCGTGCGCAAGGAGCTGGAGCAGGTCTCCCGCTCGCTGCCCAGCGCGTCGGGCTCGACGGTCTCCGCTCCGCAACTCTCGCGCGACACCGTGCGGGTGCTCGGCAGGGCACAGGAGCTCGCCACCGAGATGGGTGACGAGTACGTGTCCACCGAGCACCTGCTCGTCGGCCTGGCGCAGCACGGCGGTCTGGTGGCCGACCTGCTGCGCCGCCACGGTGCGACGCCGGACGCGCTTCGCGAGGCTTTCGAGAAGGTGCGGGGTTCGGCGCGCGTCACGTCGCCCGATCCCGAGGGCACCTACAAGGCGCTGGAGAAGTACGGCGTCGACCTGACCGAACGTGCCCGCAAGGGCGAGCTCGACCCGGTGATCGGCCGGGACGCCGAGATCCGCCGCGTCGTGCAGGTGCTGTCGCGGCGCACCAAGAACAACCCGGTGCTGATCGGCGAGCCCGGCGTCGGCAAGACCGCGATCGTCGAGGGCCTGGCCCAGCGCGTGGTGGCCGGAGACGTGCCGGAGTCGTTGCGCGGCAAGCGAGTGGTGTCCCTGGATCTGGGGTCGATGGTCGCGGGCGCCAAGTACCGCGGTGAGTTCGAGGAGCGGCTCAAGTCCGTTCTGAAGGAGATCACCGACTCGGCCGGCCAGGTCATCACGTTCATCGACGAGCTGCACACGATCGTCGGCGCCGGCGCGACCGGCGAGTCGGCCATGGACGCCGGCAACATGATCAAGCCGATGCTGGCCCGCGGTGAGCTCCGGATGGTCGGTGCCACGACCCTGGACGAGTACCGCGAGCACATCGAGAAGGACGCCGCCCTGGAGCGCCGCTTTCAGCAGGTGCTGGTCGGCGAGCCGTCGGTGGAGGACACGGTCGGCATCCTGCGCGGGTTGAAGGAGCGCTACGAGGTGCACCACGGTGTGCGCATCACGGACGCCGCTCTCGTCGCCGCCGCCACGCTGTCCGACCGCTACATCACCGCGCGCTTCCTGCCGGACAAGGCGATCGACCTGGTCGACGAGGCCGCGTCCCGGTTGCGCATGGAGATCGACTCCCGCCCGGTCGAGATCGACACCGTCGAACGCGCGGTGCGTCGCCTCGAGATCGAGGAAATGGCGCTGGCCAAGGAGTCCGACGCGGCTTCGCTGGAACGCCTTTCGGCTCTGCGCGCCGAGCTGGCGGAGAAGCGCGAGACGTTGTCCGCTCTGACTGCACGGTGGCAGAACGAGAAGAGCTCCATCGATCGCGTGCGCGGGCTGAAGGAGCAGCTGGAGTCGTTGCGCGGCGAGTCCGAACGCGCCGAGCGCGATGGCGACCTCGGTCGTGCGGCGGAGCTCCGGTACGGCCGGATTCCCGCGCTGGAGAAGGAACTCTCCGTCGCGGCCGAGTCCACTCAGGACTCAGCCGCGATGCTGAAGGAGGAGGTCGGCCCGGACGACGTGGCCGACGTCGTCTCAGCGTGGACGGGCATTCCCGCCGGACGCCTGCTGGAAGGCGAGACCGCGAAGCTGCTGCGGATGGAGGACGAGCTCGCCCGCCGGGTCGTCGGCCAGGCGGAGGCTGTTCGCGTTGTGTCCGACGCCGTGCGCCGCACCCGTGCCGGCGTGGCCGACCCGGACCGCCCGACGGGGTCGTTCCTGTTCCTCGGCCCCACCGGCGTCGGCAAGACCGAGCTGGCCAAGGCGCTGGCGGCGTTCCTGTTCGACGACGAGCGGGCGATGATCCGCATCGACATGAGCGAGTACTCCGAGAAGCACTCGGTGGCCCGCCTGGTCGGCGCGCCTCCCGGCTACGTCGGCTACGACCAGGGCGGCCAGCTCACCGAGTCCGTCCGCCGGCGCCCGTACTCCGTGGTGCTGCTGGACGAGGTCGAGAAGGCGCACCCGGACGTGTTCGACGTGCTGCTGCAGGTGCTCGACGACGGCCGCCTGACCGACGGCCAGGGCAGGACCGTGGACTTCCGCAACACGATCCTGGTGCTCACGTCGAACCTGGGCTCCCAGGTCATCGCGAACCCGTCGTTGACGGAGGTGGAGCGCAAGGACGCCGTGATGTCGGTGGTGCAGCGGCACTTCAAGCCGGAGTTCCTGAACCGGCTCGACGACGTCGTGGTGTTCCACGCGCTGGCGACCGAGGAGCTGACGTCCATTGTGGACATCCAGATCACTCGCCTCGCAGCTCGCCTGGCTGCTCGCCGGCTGACGCTGGACGTGACGGCGTCGGCGCGGGACTGGCTGGCGCTCAACGGTTTCGACCCGGTGTACGGGGCTCGGCCGTTGCGGCGGCTGGTGCAGTCGGCGATCGGTGACCAGCTCGCGAAGGAGCTGCTGGCCGGCGAGGTGCGGGACGGCGACACGGTTCGGGTCGACGTGCTGGACGACAACTCCGGCCTGATCGTGGGCCGCGAAGTCTGAGCTCGAATCCCCCACAGCGGCGGGTAGGTTGGCCGCTGTGGGGGATTTTCGCTTTGTGCGCTACCAATCGGCCGAACCCAACGCCAACGGGAACTTCTCCGGGGTCTTCGGGCTGGCGAACGGCCTGCGTCGGCGCGGTGAGCTCACCGACGAGCAAGAAGCGTTCATGCGTACCAACAACGCCTGGTACAACGCTGCCTACATCGACCCGTCGACGGTTGACGCGACTGTCTACGACCGCGAGCTCAACCCCGGCGCGGCTGCGTGGTTCAAGGCCGAGGCGACGCACCTGATGGACCGCCTGCCCGGCTATCTGGCGCTTCTCGACGCACACGGCGTGAAGTGGCGTCGCCTGGAGTCCGACGATCC
>JAVXWK010000046.1:0-15146 GCA_032230575.1 Pseudonocardiales bacterium
TGGAACGTCTGGCCGTCGACGACCGTCGTGAACTGGTCGTGCTCGTTGAGCTTCTCCTCCTGCGCACGCCAGTCGAATCCGTCACGCCAGTACTCGGCGAGCTCCTTCAGGTACACCGGCGGGATGCCGCGGCTGAAGTCGGTGCGGTCGTCTCGGCCCGGCACGGGGATCGGCCAGCGCGTGTGTGCCAACCGGTTGCGCAGGTCGTCGATGTCCGTCTGCGGGATGTCGATGCGGAACGGTGTGAGTGCGTTGTTCGCGTTCATGACAGCGACGTTTTCAGGCAATGCGGCAGGTTAGCTTCCGCAATTGCTGGAATGATCGAGAACATGTTGGAGACTTCGGCCCGCCTGCTCGAACTGCTGTCGTTGCTCCAGCTCAAGCGCGACTGGACGAGCGCCGAGCTCGCCGGCCGGCTCGACGTGAGCACGAGGACCGTGCGCGCCGACATCGGCAAGCTGCGGTCGCTCGGGTATCCCGTGGATGCGCGGCCCGGCGTCGCGGGCGGGTACCGGCTTGCCGCCGGGACGGCGATGCCCCCGCTGCTGCTCGACGACGACGAGGCCGTCGCCGTCGCGGTCGGACTGGGTGCGGTCGCGACCCAACGGCTCGGAGTCGAGGAGACCTCGCTCACCGCGCTCGCGAAGCTGGAGCAGGTGCTGCCCTCGCGTCTGCGTCGGCGCGTGGAGGCGGTACGCGAGGCGATGAGCGTTGTTCCAGGAGCTGGGCCGCCACTCGATCTCTCGGTTCTCGGCGCGGTCGCTGCCGCGATCCGGGGCCACGAACGGCTCCGGTTCGGATACACGAAGCCCATGGGCGACGAAGAGGCGCGCCACACCGAACCGCAACGGCTGGTGAGCTGGGGAGCGCTCTGGTACCTGCTCGCGTGGGATCTCGACCGTGACGACTGGCGGGTCTTTCGTGTCGACCGCATGGTTGCGCACGCACCGACGGGTGCGCGGTTTCGGCCGCGCGTGATCCCGGATGACAGTGCCGTCGAATTCGTCGTCGGACGCGTCAGCAAGGGGGCCTGGAAGTACCGCGCTCGGGTACTCGTGCACGCTCCTGCCGCCGAGGTCGCCGCGAAGATCCACATCCCGGTCGACATCGAGGTGGTCGACGAGTCCACGTGCCAGGTCGAGGTGGGCTCCGACGACCCGGACCGGCTCGCGCTGTGGATGGCACAACTCGACGTCGACATCGAGGTGATCGACGGAGACGATCTCGCGGTGGCCTTCGATCGCCTCGCGACGAGGTTCCGCCGCGCGGCGGGTGGCGCATCCGCATGAACCTCGGCCGTCGGTCAGCCGGTATCCGCGTTCGCACGAGAGCAAGATCTCGCACGTAATGTCGCCTCGACCAGGTCAGAGCGGTGGTCGGGTGTCCGTCTAGGGTGGGCGGATGAAGGTTCTGTCCATCCAGTCGGTCGTGGCCCACGGTCACGTCGGTAACTCGGCCGCCGTGTTCCCGCTGCAGCGCATCGGGGTCGAGGTCGTCCCGATTCCCACGGTGAACTTCTCCAACCACACCGGGTACGGCGCGTGGCGCGGTCCGCTACTGCAGCCGTCGGACGTGGCGGAGATCCTGCTCGGGGTGGAGGAACGCGGGGTGTTCCCGCAGATCGACGCCGTGCTGTCCGGCTACCAGGGAGGCACCGGCATCGCCGACGTGGTGATCGACGCGGTGCGCAGGGTGAAGGCCGCGAACCCGGCGGCGCTCTACGCGTGCGACCCGGTGATGGGCAACGCCAAGTCCGGGTGCTTCGTCGCGCCCGAGATCCCCGTGCTGCTGCGCGACAGGGTCGTGCCGGTGGCCGACATCATCACCCCGAACCAGTTCGAGCTGGGCTTCCTCACCGGCACCGAGCCGGCGAGTGTCGAGGAGACGCTGGCGTCGGCCGACCTCGCCCGCGCGATGGGCCCGTCGACCGTGCTGGTCACGAGCGTCGAGCGGCCCGACCGGGAGGAGGGCACGATCGAGATGCTCGTCGTGGACACAGCTGGGTCGTGGCTCGTCAGCACCCCGCACCTGCCGTTCAAGGCGAACGGGTCCGGCGACGTCACGGCCGCGCTGTTCACCGCCCACTACGTGCAGACGAAGGACGCGGCGCTGGCGCTCGAGCGCACCGCGTCGAGCGTCTTCGACCTGATCGACCTGACCTACCGCTCCGGTGAGCGCGAGCTGCGGCTGGTGCAGGCCCAGGAGTTCTACGCGACGCCTCGGATGCAGTTCAAGGCCGAGCAGGTGCGCTGAGCCCGAGCCGCGCGATCGCCGCGCCGGACGACCCGCGACCGTCCCAGTCGTCGGTGTGATCGTTCTGCTTCTGGCCGGTGTGGCACTGGTCGATGCCGTGCCTGCCTTCGAGTCCATGGTGGACGATCCGGATGGCGTCCGAGCGGTGTCGGCATATCAACGTTGTCATGTGGTTGAGCCCGTCGAGTACGGGCAGCGGACGCGGCGGCACGCCGGTCACGGTAGCGGTGCACGGTGGCGCGGCGGGGATCCGGCGCCTGGGACACTGGACCCCCGACCACCCGCGAGACCAGGAGTGCACCGTGCAGCAGGGAACCGTCCGTTGGTACGACCTCGAGCGCGGCTTCGGCTTCCTCGCCCCCGACGACGGCAGCGACGACATCTTCGTGCACGTCTCGCAGGTGCAGGGCGAGGGCGCGGCCCGGGCTCTGCGCGAGGGCCAGACGGTGGAGTTCGAGACCGGTGAGGGACCCCGCGGTCCGCAGGCGCTGCACGTCGCCGTCACCGGGGACGTCGCGCCCGACGTGACCCTGGGCGTGCTCGCCACGGTCTCCTGGTACGAGCCGGCCAAGGGCTACGGGTTCGCCGCGCCGGACGGCGGGGGTGCGGAGGTGTTCGTGCACTCCTCCGCCATCGTCACCGGGGGCGTCCTCGCGGCCGGGCAGCGGGTGGCCTTCGTCGTCATTGCCGGGGAGAAGGGGCCGCAGGCCCAGCACGTGGTGCCGCTGAGCTTCGACGCCGGGGTCCGCAGAGCTCCCCTGGTCGCGCCCGGCGACGGCGCCGACGGCTCCGTTCTGTGGTTCGACGAGGAGAAGTCGTTCGGTTTCGTGGCCGCCGACGACGGGGCGGGTGACGTCTTCCTGCACGTGCGCGCCCTGGTCGACGAGGTGTACCTGCCGGCCGAGGGCGACCGCGTCTCGTTCACCACGGTCACCGTGGACCAGGGTCGTCAGGCGCGCGAGGTGCGGTTCGTGGCCACCGGCGAGCCTGTGGAGGCCGCCGCGGCCCCCAGCCAGGCCCGTCCGGCCACCCGGCCCGCAGCCCGCGCCGGCGACGGCTCGGTGGCCCGTTACGACGCGGACCGCGGCTTCGGCTTCATCACCCCCGACGCGGGCGGGCCCGACCTCTTCGTGCACGTCTCGGTGGTCTCCGGCGAGCCCCTGGTGGCCGGCGAGCGGGTGCGCTTCCGCATCCGGCAGAGCGACCGGGGCCCGCAGGCCGACGCCGTCGAGCACGCCTGACCCGTCCGGGACGGTCCTACGACGCCTCGAAGCGGGCGACGTAGCGGCGCTGCCGCGGCGTCCTCGTGGTCGGCGGGCAGCCAGAAGTCTGGCCAGCGGACCCACCGAACCTCCGACGGCGACGGCGAGCGCGCGCTTGCGTGACCGGATCCGGTAGAACAGCTTGCCCGTGGCCAGGTCGAGCGCGGCGAGCATCTGCATGACCCCGTCGTGGCGATGGTAGGTCGCCCGCAGCCGTTTCGGCCTGGTCCGCCGCCGCCAGGCTTTTCCTTTACGGGGTAACAGGTTCAGTGGTCCGAACTCGTCCACACAGATCACCCGGCCATCGGCAGGCGGGTGGTCGTAGAGATCGAGGATCCACTGCATCTTGGCGACGAAGTCCGGAACGGGCGAGGCCTTCCACGTCGTGGTGGTCTGCCACGTGATCCCTGCGTCGCGCAGGATGCGACGCAGGGTCTCCCGGCTGATCGCGGCTAGCGTGCCGCGCTCGAGCAGGTGATCGCGCAGCTTGGCCAGCGACCAGGTGACGAACGCGGTGATGCCCAGTCCGCGGGAACGTCCGGGCGATCTGCAGATCCGGTCACCGATCGTCTTCGGCCGTCCCCCGCTCCATTTTGGATCCAGAGCCGCGAACCACCTCGCGTTGTGCTTGCGCTCCGAGCAACACCATCAACGCCTGGTGCACCGAGCTGTCCAACTCGACTGGACCTCCCGCCTCAGGTAGCCACACCTCGATTCCGAGGTCGTTGAGCTGCTTGACGATCTCGCGGAACTGATCACCGTGGAACGCTCGCTCATACTCGCCCACCACAATCGCGTCGAACCTCCGATCGGGGCTCGCCGCCTCAGCGAGCAATGCCGCCGCCTGCCGCCGGTCCGACCACGACCACCGGCGTGACCGACCCACGTCGAAGAACTCCCAACCACCGCACCGACGCCATCGATCAACTCATCCGAGATCGCACGCTGCCACGCTCGAGAGGTTCGCGGGTCCTGGAACTCACTCGTCGACATCCGGCCATAGAAAGCGAAACGCACACCTTGCTCGACCTGCGGCACAGCTGAACGCCCACGGCCTGTCATCGCGGCCACAAGTTCCGCGTTCGTCAGCGTGATCATCGTCGACTCCTTCGTTCGAAGCCGAGACGGCGGTGCACCGCTCGCCGTGACGACGGTGCGGCCTGGTCCACTCGAACAGCCCAGCACGCAGGTTGCGAAGGGCGCGGAGGCGGCGAGATCACGAGGATCTCGACGCCCTTCTCACGATCGCTCATGCGAAAGAGCGATAGCGCAGCGAAGGCGTGGGAGACGGCGAGATAGGCGAAACGGACCAACACAAGCCGCGATCATGCCGGATGATGATCGGTAGCCCGCCGATGCCCTTCTGACCTGAGCGCCGACGTATTTCTCGGCACGTACAACACAACGTCGAAGGTTCCCGCTCGCATCCGGATTCCGCTGGCGACAACTCGCCTGGCTGTCGCCTTCCTGCCTACCGGTTGCCATAATTGTTCGTCACTGCCGTGCTAGCCGCTAGGTGGAACGAACGAAGTGACCGGCCCCAGCAACAGAACGCATGCGGTACAGGGCAACTTGCCAGCTGCGGTGTCGAGTTTCGTTGGGCGCCGGCAGGAGGTCGATGCCGCGCGTGATCGACTGTCCCAGAGCCGGCTGCTGACTTTGACCGGTGTCGGCGGGGTCGGCAAGACCCGGCTGGCACTGCAGGTCGCCGCCGAGGTGCGGCGGGCGTTCCGCCACGGCGTGTGGCTGGTGGAGCTGGCGGTGTTGCGGGAGCCGGATCTGGTGCCGCACGCGGTGGCCGCCGTGTTCGGACTCGAGAGCAACACGGTCGGCTTCGGCTCGACGCCTCGGTCGCAGACGGACGTCGTGCTGGACCATCTGCGGGACAAGCAGACGCTGTTGGTCCTGGACAACTGCGAGCACCTGGTCGGGGCGTGCGCCGGCCTCATTGCCCGTTTGCTGGCAGGTGCCCCCGAACTCCGGATCGTCACCACCAGCCGCCACCCCCTCGGCATCGACGGCGAGCATCTGTTCACCGTGCCACCGCTGTCACTGCCGAACGGCGACCGGACGCCACCGCTGAACGAGCTCGATCAGTACGAGGCCATCACCCTGCTGACAGAGCGTGCCAGGGCGCTCCACCCCACTTTCGCCATCACGCCGGAGAACGCGGCCTCCGTGCTGCAGCTCTGCCAGCGGCTCGACGGCATTCCGCTCGCCATCGAGCTGGCGGCGGTGCGGCTGCGCGCGCTGTCGGTGGACCAGGTGCTGGAGCGGCTGGACGATCGGTTCCAGGTGCTCGCCGGCGGCAGGCGGACCGCAGTCGCCCGCCACCAGACGCTGCGGGCGGTAGTGGACGCGAGCTATGAGTTGTGCTCTCCGCAGGAACAGCTGCTGTGGGCTCGAGCGTCGGTGTTCGCCGGCGGGTTCGACCTCGCCGCGGCCGAGGAGGTCTGCGGCGGAGACGGGATCGAGCCCGCGGACGTCGTCGACCTGGCAACGGGCCTGGTGGACAAGTCGATCCTGACGCGTTGCGAGGAGCAGCACGGACAGGAGACCCGCTACCGGATGCTCGAGATCCTGCGGCGGTACGGCGTGGACCAACTGCGGGCGGCCGACGAGGACCACGCGATCGCCGTCCGGCACCGCGACTGGTTTCTGGCCTTGGCCGAGAAGGCAGCGGACAACTGGTTCGGGCCGGACGAGCGGGCGTGGATGGACCGGTTGCGCAGCGAGCACGACAACGCGCGCGTGGCGCTCGAGTTCTGCCTGTCCGATCCCGGCAGCGTCGAGGCGGGTCTGCGGATCGGCGGAGCGCTGTGGTGCTACTGGGTGCCCGGCGGCCTGCTGGGCGAGGGACGGCGGTGGCTCGACCGCCTGGTGGCGGTGGCGCCCGAACCGAGCCGAGCGCTCGGGGTGGCGTTGTGGGTCTCCGGCTGGGCCGCCGCCCACCAGGGCGACCTGAGTGCCGCGGAGGCCCAGGCGGAGCACTGCCGCTCGCTGGCCGAGCAGCTGGGTGACGCGCGGCTGGAAGCCTACGGCCTGCAGGTCGCCGGGTTGAGCGCGCTGTTGAAGGGCAATTTCGAGCAGTCGCGAGAGCTGTGCGAGCAGTCCTGGAAGCGGCACGTGGCCCTCGGCGAGCTCACCAGCCCGGCGGTGAAGGTCCTGACGAAGCTGAGCCTGCTGGCCTCGATCACGGGCGACGTCGATCAAGCGGTCGCTTACGCCGAGGAGTGCGTGACGCTCGGCAGGCACCATGCCACCCGATGGGTCTACTCGTGGGGGCTGGTGCTGTTCGGCTTGGCGCTTTGGCGGCGCGGCGACGCCGAGGAGGCGATCCCGCCGCTGCGCGAGAGCATCAGGGTCAAGCTGGAGCTCAACGACCTGTTCGGCCTCGGCATGGGCGGCGAATACCTGGCGTGGGCACTGACCGCCACCGGCCGACATCAAGAGGCCGCCCGGCTGTTCGGCGTGCTGGAGCAGCTGTGGCCAGAGGTGGGACTCCCGCTGATGGGCATCCCGCAGCTGGTCGAGTTCCACGAGCAGAGCGTGGCCACCGCCGTCGCCGCCCTCGGCGAGACCGCCTACGCCGACGCGGGCAGACACACCGCGTCCCACCCGCGCCAGGCGCTCGAGTACGTGCTGCGCTGCAACACCGCACCTCAGGCAGACCAGTCCGGCGAGCGGCCACCCCGGCAGGGCGACACGTCGTGGGCACCGCTGACCCGCCGCGAACAGGAAGTCGCCGCGCTCATCGCCCGGGGACTGTCCAACAAGGACATCGCCGGCAAGCTGGTCATTTCGCAGCGCACCGCCGAGGGCCACGTCGAACGCATCCTGGTGAAGCTCAGCCTGACCTCCCGCACCCAGGTCGCGGCCTGGGTCCACCAACGCCGCCGGCCGAGCTGACGCGACGGTGTGCCTGTATCCAGGCACCGGACACAAGTCACTGCAGCCGCATCCGGCAGCGGACTTCGCTTCGGGGCTCCTCCTGGGAGCAACTCCACGTCTTTGGCCGCCGAAGACCGACCAAGCAGGACCAGCCAACCGACAAGTCGAACAAAGACGAAGTACAGCAGCCGAAGCGCCACGCTCACGATCATGCCGTCAGGGCGACAACACACGATCACCGCAGTTCAGCTGGCGGGTGCAGAGGTCTGGTACCTCACACGGTCTGTCACCTGATCGATTCGAGCCACGAACCGCTTCAGCGGCCCTAAAGTGATCGATGGCGCGGCGCAGCGATCGGAAGGTGGCTCGTTCATGACGGAGTTCAGTGCGTCCACGGCCGTCCGGTTGTCCGGCGGCCACGGATCCGCCCTCGACCCCGACGCCGCCCGCGAGTTCGCGGAGAGCTTCTACGCGGCGGTCGCCGAGCTCGGCGTGCCGGCCGAGCCCGACCCGTTCGACGCCGACCTGGAACCCTTCGGCGCGGCCGGGCGCTATGCCGCCAAGCACCAGGAGCCCGACAAGAGCGGCACCTTCCTCACCGTCGTGCTGGTGGTAACGGTGTTCGTCGGCACCGAACTGGGCAGCTGGGCCGTGGCGCGGTCGGCGAACACTGTGTGGGACAAGGTTTCCCCCGCGCTCGGCCGGCTGATCGCCCGCCTGCGCCGCCGTGAGCAGGTGGACGCGGCCTCATCGGACGCCCGGATCGTGCTGCGCACCGTGTACGGGACCGACCAGGTCGTGGTGGAGCTGGAGGCGCCGGTCGAGGCGCTCGGCGACGGCCAGGTCGGCAAGCTGTTGGAGCAGGCGCACGAGTTCGCGCGCAAGGCTGTGGCGGCTACTCCGGAGCAGGGCGTGAAAGTCGTGCGCTGCAAGGCCGGCGGCACCGGTGTCGACGGAGCTGTCGAGACAGTCGATCCCCGGTGAGTTCCTACGCGCAGGTCGACGCGCTCGACGTCGGCGAGGCATTGGCGCGCTTCCTCACGCTGCGCTCACCGCGGCGGGCCATGCAGCTCCTGGAGGCGTACCCGGCGTTGCTCACCGCGCCCGCTGGACCGGCACCCGCGGCACCGCTCGCCCGCTACCGCTGGATGGTGCTCGTGGCGGCCCGGCGGTCCGGGATCACGGAGGCGTTCGACAACTTCCTGTACGTCACGGGAGCCGACGAGGACGAGCCCGGCCGGGCGGACGACGAGCTGATGTCTGCCGACAGCACTGAGCGGATCCGAGAGGTTCTGGAGGCCTACCCCGGGCTGGCCGCGACGACCGTGGCACGCCGGTACGGCGAACGGGCAGAGGCGGCGGACAACGAGCACGACGCGATCATGAGGGACAGCCGCCGTCACATCGCACACCTGGTGTTCCGCCTGGGTGTGCCGCTGGGGCTCGCCCTGGCCGAGTTCGCGCAGCGCGTGGTCGGCAACGAGGCCGCGTGGGACGAACTGGAGGACGTGACCGACCAGGAGTCACTGGAGGCGTTGCTCGATCTCGTCGGTGACTTCTGCTCGCCGGAGACCCCGCTGGCAGAACGGCTGGAGCTGCTCACCGGACGGCCGGAGCTCGGCCGGTCCGACGCCCGGCAACTCCTCGAAGCCGCGCTGTCGTTCGAGCAGCCGGAGGAGGTGCGAGACGCGTTCGACTTCGCGCTGTGGACCCTGACCGACTACGCCCAGGCCGTGGCGGACGGGCAGGACCCCGTCGAGGCGGCGCAGGACATCGTGCGGTCGGTAGGCGCGGGCTTCGTCGTCACGGCCGCCACGGAGGTCGAGGCACGGCACCGCGCGACCGAGTACGTGGACGTGTTCGGGCTCGACGACCCCGGCGCCATCCGGGTGGTGGCCGAGCCGGACGACCCCACCCGCGTCGACGAGG
This sequence comes from Pseudonocardiales bacterium, assembly GCA_032230575.1. Lineage (GTDB taxonomy): Bacteria > Actinomycetota > Actinomycetes > Mycobacteriales > Pseudonocardiaceae > Lentzea. Next base: position 9,336 of record JAVXWK010000046.1, read on the forward strand.
CCGGTGCCCTCCTGGAGCAGATCGGCACCCGCCGTTTCGAGTACCTGGCGGACGTCCTGGGCGCCCTGCTGGACGCCACGACGGTGCCCGACGCCCGCGCTCTCGTGCTGGACCACCCCGCTCTGCTGTCCCCGCTCGCCACGCGGATGCTGGAAGAACAGGCCCAGCAGGTGGCGCAGGAGCCGTCCATGATGGCCGACGAGTACGCCTTCCTGTTCCACAGCAGGCTCCGGTTGCTGCGCGAGTGCCGGGAGCTCGGAATCGAGGCCGCGACGCTGAACCTCAGCGTGGCGTACGCGGAACGCCTGGCGCGCAAGCAGATGGGCGACGGGCCGGTGCTCGTCATCCCGCCCGGCTCGTTCGACGCCGTCGCCGACGAGGACGCCAAGTCGGCCGCCGAGATGATGGCCGCCGGACCCGCTCATCGCGAGGTCGCGGAGCTCTCCGGCCGGGCAGTCACCGTGGCGGAGCTGGACGGGGTGCTCGGCAACCTCGCGTACGCGCTGGCGCTGACCCGGCCCGGTGGAGACGTCCGGATCACCTTGCTCAACGACCGCGCGTACGTGCTGCGAATGCGGTTCGGCCTCACCGGGACCATCGCCGACCTCGACGGCGCGGTTGCCGATCTGGAGGACGCGCGGCACGCCCGGACCGATGACCCGCTGCTCGCCGCCAACCTCGGCGATGTGCTGGTGCAGCGCTACGAAGCCGGCCAGAACCAGAACGGGGAAGACCTCGGGCGCGCGGTGCTGCTGCTCGGCGAGGCCGTGCGCGACGACGAGCACCCAAACCACGTCCGGCACCTGGTGTCGTACGCCCACGCGTTGTTCGACCTGGCGGTGGCGCGCAACAGCCCCGCGGAGATGAGCCGGTGCGTGGAGGTGCTCGACGAGGCTCTCGCACTGGGTCCGGACGAACCGGCCGTGCGCATCGGCCTCGGGCTCGCGCTGTCCACGCGCGGACTCGCCGAGGACGACCACGACGACCTGCGCCGGGCTGTGGAGTACCTGCGCGGCGTGGACGACGAGCTCGCCCGGCTCAACCTCGCCGTGACGCTGCTGGAGCTGGGCGAGCCGGGTGAGGCGGAGGGCCTGCTGCGGCAGGTTCTCGACTCGTCCGGACCGTCGTCGCTCACGTCGTCGGCCGAGCTCGGCCGCCGCGCGGCCACGCTGCTCGCTCAGGCCGCGGAACGACGGCAGGACTGGCCGGAAGCCGCGGCCATGTACCGGCGGCTGCTCCTCGGCGGGTGGGCGTCCGGCGGTAGTCAGCTGCTGCGCGCCCACACCGAGGCGGAACTACGCCGCACCACGGGGCTCGCGGGGAGAGCGGCGCTGGCGTTCGAGGCGGCTGGCAGCCCGCTGGAGGCAGCCGAGGTGCTGGAACGCGGTCGCGCCGTGCAGATCTCGGCGGCGCTGCGGCTGGACTCCGCCGATCTGGCTCGCGCGGGAGCGAGCGGGGACGTGGTGCGCGAGTTCACCGCACTACGCCAATGGTTGCGCGACAACGAAAAGCTGGAGATCGGCCGCCGGACGGCCGCCGCGCCCGCGTTCCGCAGCCTCTCCACGGTACGGCGCAAGCAGGACGAGCTGGCCGGCGTGATCGCCCGCATCCGCGCGCTGCCCGACCTGGCGGACTTCCTCACCACCCCGTCGACCGACGCGCTGTTCGGCGGGCTCGCGCAGCCACTGGTCTACCTCGCCCACGCGAGCACCGGCGGGCTGGCGCTGATCGTGCGGTCGCCGCGGGACATCGTCCCGATCCGGTTGCCAGGCCTCACCGACGATGCGCTCACCCCGCACGTGCGCCGGATGACCGCCGACCCCAGGAACGCCCTGGACGAGTGCACGAAGTGGTTGTGGCACACGGTTATGGAGCCCGTGATCGAGCAGCTGGCGGACGTGCCGCACGCCGTGCTCGTGCCGACCGGGCTGCTCGGCCTGCTGCCGCTGCACGCCGCGTGGACGCCGGATCGCGACCGCCCGACCGGCCGCCGTTACGCGCTGGACCACCTGCTGATGACCTACTCCCCCAACACCGAGACCCTGCGCGCCTCAGCCGGGGCGGCCGCGCAGCGCACCGGCCGGACCGCGGCCGCGGTGGACGAACCGCTGCCGGTCAGCGCGTCACCGCTGCCGTACTCCGCGCTCGAATGCGCGGCGGCCCTGGACGGCATACCGGACGCGACCACGATGCGCGGCGCCGAGGCGACCCGGTCCGCGGCGCTAGGCGTGTTGCGGTCACAGGCTTTCACGCACTGGTCGTGCCACGCCTACGCCGACGCGGAAGACCCACTGCGCAGCGCTCTGCTGCTCGCCGGCGACAGCGAGCTGACCATCGGCGACCTGCTCTCGCACCGAGCGCCCGAGGCCCGGCTGGCCGTGCTGTCGGCGTGCGAGACCGCGCGGATCGGCGATCGGCTGCCCGACGAGGTGCTCGGTTTCCCAGGCGCGCTGCTCCAGGTCGGGGTGCCCGCGGTGATCGGCAGCCTGTGGTCGGTTCCGCAGGCCGCGACGGCCGAACTCGTGGTGCACCTGTACGAGGGCATCCGCCGAGGTGCGACGTTCGCCCACGCGTTGCGCGACGCTCAGCGCGTGGTCCGTGACGGCACTGTCCGCGAAAAGCTCGCCGTGCTCGGCGATGTGAGCGAGCTGCTGCTGCAACCGCCCGGTGCCCGGCCGCACGCGCACGCCTTCCACTGGGCCGCCTTCAGCTTCTACGGGGCAGACGGCCGACGCTGATCAGGGCTCGACGCCGAGCGGTTCGAGCCGGGCCGGGACGTTGTGCGTGCCGAAAGCCACGTCCATGCAGGTCAAGACGCATGGCGATACTCGTGGACGACTCCGCCGAGACGGTCCTGCCGATTTACGCTGAAACGTTCGATCTGATCGGGTTCGAGAGGCTGGGGCCGGACCCGCAAGGGTGTCGCGCCGACCTGCTCAAGGCTCTGGGCGTCTCCGTGGAACGGATTGGTCCTTGCTCATGCGAAGGATCAACGCGACCGCGTCCTCCGAGCGGGCTGTTGGAGTCAGAACCTCCTGCAAGAGCAGGCCACGCATCGCGGCAATGGTGGCGGTGGCCAAAGTCAACGCTTCCTTGGTGTCGAGCCCTTCGCGTTCCGCGAGCGAGGCCAGCATCTTGGTCAGGTCGTCGAGCGAGTCGATGAACTCACGAAAGTCCTCCGGGCTGTACGCGGCCAGCCCTACGACGTGGAAGAAGCCGCGGACCCGCGGCAGCTGCTCCGGGCGGGTGTAGGCCCGCCAGATCGCCACGACGAGGTCGTCGAAGGTGCCTTGCCGGGAGACCTCGAGAAGCGCCTCGTTGTCACGAGATCGCTGCGCCTTGAGCATCGCCGCCAAGACGCCCGAGAGCGACCCGAAGTGATATCGCAGGAGGGCGTGGCTGGTCTCGGTCCGGGCGGCGATCTCGCGGAGCGAGACCTCCGGTGCGGGAAGGTCCTCGCCGAAGGCGTCGAGAAGCCGAGTGAGGAGACGCTCGCGTGCGTCGCCCTTGCGTTCCGTGCTTGACAGGATCACTCCCACAGTTTATCCATTGGAAAAGAGACTGGCGGCGCCGAGTTGCTCGGACATCGTCGCAGTCAGCGCCAGTGGAGGGAACGACTCGTGGGACGGTGTCAACTGGTCGGCGCGACGGTCGTCGACGGATCGGGTCGCGACCCGGTCAACGTCGACGTCAGCATCGAAGACGGGCACATCACCCAAGTCGGTGCCTCCGGTGCACACGGCGAGCGCCTCGATGCCGGAGGCCTGACGATGACGCCCGGTCTGATCGACGCGCACGTCCACTTGGGCTTGTCCAGCCCGATCCAGCCGCAGTTCTCGTTCCGGATAAGCGCCGCCGAGCTCGCGGCAGACATCTTCGCCACGGCCGCCGCGACGCTCGACGCCGGCTTCACCACCGTTCGGGACACCGGCGGGATCGACGGCGGCCTCGTCGCCACGATCGCGAAGGGCAAGGTCAGGGGGCCGCGTGTCCTGTCGTGCGGACCGGTTCAGTGCCAGATCGGTGGGCACGGCTACTACGGAGCCGACTGGGAACCCGCCGAGCTGTGGAGCAGCCACCACCTACCCGGCCTGTGCGCCCTGTCCATGATGTCCGGCAACGCAGACGAGCTGCGGAGCAACGTGCGCGAGGCGTTCCGTCGTGGAGCCTCCTTCCTGAAGCTCTGCGTGACCGGCGGAGTGGTTGGCGCGCACGACCGGCTGACCGACACCCAGTTCACCGTCGAGGAGATCGCCGTCGCTGTCCAGGAAGCCGCGGCGCGGGGCACCTACGTGACGGTTCACGCCCACAACAACGACGGCATCCGGAACGCGGTCGAGGCCGGGGTGCGTTGTGTCGAGCACGGCACCGACCTCGATGAATCCACGGCCATCCTGATGGCCACTCGCGAGGTTGCCCTCGTGCCCACGTTCGCCGTCGTCGAACAACTGCTGCACGACACCGCTGGGGCGGGCCTCGAGGTATCGACCCGCGATCGTGTGATGGGTGTTCGTGAGCGAATGACTGAGGCGCTCGCTGTCGCGAAGGAGGCCGGGGTGCGGATCGGGCTGGGTTCCGATCTCATCGGCCCGGCTCAGGACCGCCGAGGCGAAGAGCTCAGGCTTCGCGCAGAGCTCGAAACACCGATGGAAGCTCTCGTGGCGGCCACCAAGACCAACGCCGAGATCCTCGGCCTGTCCGGCCAAGTCGGTGTCATCGCTCCCGGCGCGCAGGCAGACCTCGTGTTGTGGAACGGCAACCCGGTCGAAGACCCGGAGCTGTTCGCTGATCCCGCCAATGCCGTCCTCGTTATCAAGGCCGGCCGAGTTGTGAAGGACCTTCGATGAGCACCATGTGGCAGGGCTGCCTCGCCGACACCGACTACTTCGAGCTGCGCTCCAGCAGCGGGCACGACTACGGCGTCTGGGTCACCACGCCACCTGGCTACGACCCCGCCACGACGCAAGCGCCTGCCGTGTACGTGCTCGACGGCAACTGGGCCGTGGGCCTGACGGCTCCGCTCATCGTCACCCAGAAAGACCCCATGCAACAGATCCGGCCCTACATCCAGGTCAGCGTCGGCTACGCGGGCGAAGACGCACAACACTGGGATCGGCTGCGCAACAGGGACCTCGTGCCCCCCGGCGAGCCCGTCGCCAAGGAGCTCATCGATGCCGTGGAGATGGGAGTTCAAGCGGGCGCGAGGACACGCGAGGAAGCCGACGCCTACCTCGCCGAACTGCGCGACAGCCACGCCGATGCGTTCCTGAGCTTCCTCACCTCGGAACTGCATCCGCGGATCGAACGCGACTACGGCACGGCCACGAGCGGCCACGGCCTCTTCGGCTACTCCTACGGCGGACTCTTCACCCTCTACGCCTGGCTCACCGGCACCACGCTCTTCGAGAGCATCGGAGCGGGCAGCCCCGGCGTCAGCAGTGAGGACAGCCTGATCTTCAAGCAGATCCAGGAGCTGGGCGACCAGCCGGCCAAGCTCCACCTGACCTTCAACGACCGGGAGATCCTCGGGAACATACCCATCTACCAGAACCTCACGAAGAACGCGGCCACCGTCCTGCACCGCCTCATCTCCCGCGGCGCGGCCGTCTCCAGCGAGGTGCTGCGCGAAACGCACGTGACCGGCCTGCAGGCCTCGTTCCTCAGCTACCTCAGGACCTGCCGTGCCAGGTAAGCACCTGAGTGCCGATGTGGTCGTGATCGGGGCAGGGGTGATCGGTTCGTCGATCGCCCTCGAGCTTGCGCGAGCGGGGCACCAGGTGATCGTGCTCGATCGGGCCCCAGGGGCTGGAC
>JAVXWK010000137.1:0-5505 GCA_032230575.1 Pseudonocardiales bacterium
CGACCGGCGCGAGGTCCTGGTTGCCCTCGACGAAGCTGTTGAGCTTCGGGAACCTCTTGTCCTCGACGCAGACACCGGCGACGCCGCACGCCTCGTAGGCGCGGACCATGTGGATGACGTTGTTGACGTTGCCGAAGCCCGAGTCGCAGTCGGCGAGCACCGGCACGTTCACCGCCTCGGCCAGCCCGGCCGCGGTGTTCAGGCACTCGGTCATGGTGAGGATGTTCGCGTCCGGAACGCCCGCCGTCGCGGATATCTCCAGCCCGCTCGACCAGATCGCCTCGAAGCCCGCCTCCTCGGCGAGCCGCGCGCTCAGCGGGCTGTGCGCCCCCATGACCTGAGCCAGGCCGGGGGCGTGCAGCAGCTCGCGGAGACGCCGCGCTGGTGTGGGATTGTCCTGCCCGTTCACTGGTGCTGTCCTTCGTTCGTGTTCTGCAGCTCGAGGCACACCCGCTCGACCACGTCGTCGAGCACCCGGTGCGGACGGGCGGCACCGAGCCGCCGTCCGGCTTCCCAGGGGTCGAGGCCGGTGCGCGCGCACGCGGCCTCGATGCGGTGCTGGTAGTAGTAGTGGTGGTCGTTGATCCCGGCGGCGATCTCCGCCCGCCGAGTCACCATCGGTCGCGGCAGCACGTGTTCCGCCACGTGTTCGGCGGCTTCGCACACGCCGCGCAGGTCGACGTCGGTGGCGTACCGGGGCCACGAGGTGAGGAACGCAGCGGCCTGTTCGGTGGCCAGGTTCCCCGCGCCGCGCGCCATCCCGCACAGCGACGCGTCGAGCCAGCCGGCTCCCGCGTCCACGGCGGCGAGTGCGTTCGTCGCCGCCAAGCCGAGGTTGTTGTGCATGTGGACGCCGATCGGGCAGTCCAGCTCGGCCGTGAGCAGTTCGACCCTGTCCCGGACGGCATCCGGGTGCAGCGCGCCGAACGAGTCCGCGACGTAGCAGACGTCGGGCAGCTCCGCGCGCACTGTCTTGGCGATGGTGGCCAGTTCGTCGAGCTCCGCGTAGCTCACCGCCATCAGGTTCACCGTGGCCCGCAACCCCAGTGCGCGGATGGCCTCGACGTAGGCGGGTACCGCCGCGACGTCCCACGGGTAGGCCGCGATCCGGACCATACCGACAGGGCTGTCCGGCAGGTCCGCCATCGCCTCGATCGGGCAGACGGTCGGCACCACCATCACGGCCAGTTCGGCGTGCCGCACCGGCGGCAGGCCGGCGAGGTACTCGGGCGTGCAGTGCGCGGACGGACCGGCGGTGCCGCTCTCGCGGCTGCCGGACCCGCCGCGGTAGCCGACCTCGATGACGTCGACGCTCGCGGCGTCCAAAGTGGACACGATGGCGCGGACGTCGGCCTGGCTGAACTGCCAGTCGTTCTGGTTGCCGCCGTCACGGAGCGTGCAGTCGAGCAGTACGGGCTTGATCGCCGTCAACTTCGTTCCTCGCCTCAGGCTGGAGTGGTGGCCAGCTCGGCGCGGAAGCGTGCGAGCAGTTCCTGCGGGGTGAGTGCGACCCTGCGGCCCGCGGGGTGGCTGCGCGGACGGCAGCGGACGTGCACGAGTGCCGGGGTGTCGCGCAGGTCGAGCTCGGCGATCTCCCTGACACCGTCCACTGTGTACGCGCCGGCGTAGCCGGCCGCCCGCGCGAACGCGGCGGGGTCACCGAGCCCGGCGGTGCGCTGGCCGCCCGTGCTCTCGTGCGCGCCGTTGTCCAGCACCACGTGCACGAGATCCGGCCGGTGTTCGGCGATCATCGGCAGGCAACCGGGGTTCATCGCGAACGACCCGTCGCCGTCGAGGACGACGACCCTGCGGTGCGGCTGCCCCAGCGCTACGCCGAGCCCGATCGGCGCGGCCATCCCCATAGAGCCGACGAGGTAGAGGTGGTTCGCGCGGTCCGCGAGGTTGTAGAGATCGCGCGTGATGTAGCCACAGGTCGACACGTACAGCGCGGTGGACTCGCGCTCCAGGACGGCCTGGAGCGCGGCACGGATGTCGAGCGTGCTCACACGCCCTCCCTGACGATCAGCGCGGCGGTGTGCCTGCCGCCGTCGTGGAGGTCGAGGAACTTCTCGACGGACTGGACGGGAACGTCGTTGTCGAGGACGGTCCACCGCAGGGCGAACACGTCCAGCAGGCGGGTCAGCTCCCTGCCGATGACGTCGTGCTCGACCGCGTCGTTGCCGTCGTGACCCCGCCAGCTGACCACGAGCGGCAGATGGACGTCGTAGATCAGGTTGAACGAGGTGAGCACGTTCAACGAGTAACCGAGTCCCGAGTTCTGCATCAGGACGACGGGCTTCGCGCCTGCGACGGCCAGCCCGGAGGCGACCCCCAGCGCGGTGTCCTCACGCGGCGCGGGTAGATAGCGCGCGGGCGTGTCCGGACTCTCCAGTATTCGGAAGATTCCCTTCAGCAAGGAACACGGAACACCGGTGTAGTGCTCGAATCCGTGCTCGATCAGGGTGCGCACCACCACTTCGGCAGGTGATGCCCCCAGCATTTCCTGGGCGGGCGCGACGGATGACATGCCGTTCAACATATGCATTGTAGAACAATGAATGCAACGTGGCACTTCCCACGAAATAAGCTTTATTTGATATTACCGTCCCGTATGGTGGGCGTGCACCACGCGGCGTACCTGGACTTTCCCGAGGTTGAGGAACCATTTCCGTCGATGACGGATTTTCTCGCAGACTGCTCCGGAAAATAAGAGGCCCGCAGCGGGAAATACCGGGCGTTCAGGGTTCCACCGCTGGGTGCTACCTCCGGAATCCGGCCACGTTGTGCTTCGTCACGACTCGCACCGGCACGTCCACGACCTGCTGGACGTTCTCGCCGCGCGCCGCGCGCACAGCCTGCTCGACCGCCTTGCGCCCGAGTAGCTCCGGTTGCTGCGCGACGGTCGCCGCCATCGTGCCCTCCTCGATCGCCCGCAGGGCCTCCTGAGTGCCGTCGAAGCCGACCACCTGCACGTCCCTGCCCGCCCGCTCCCCGAGTGCGTCGATGGCACCGAGCGCCATCTCGTCGTTGTCCGCGAAGACGCCTCTGATCGGTGCGCCCGCCTGCAGAAGTTCCGTCATCACGTCGATCGCACGCGCACGACTGAAGTCAGCGGTCCGCGTCACCGTGACCTTGAGGCCACCCGAGTTCAGCCCGTGCCCGAAACCCTCACCGCGGTCACTGGTGGCCGACGCATCGGCAACACCCTGCAGGTGCACGACACTCCCGTTGGTGGCGCGGCCGAGCTCGATCGCGGCCAGCGCGCCGCCCTGCACGTTGTCCGACGCCACCTCGGACGCGACCTGGCCGCCGTGGATCGACCGGTCCACCGCCACCAACGGGACGTACGCCGCCTGCGCGGTGTCGGCCGCCTGCTTCGCCTTCTCCGAGTCGACCGGGTTGATGATGATCGCTCCGACGTGCTGCGTGGTGAGCGCCTGCACCTGACCGGCCTGTGCGGCGGCGTCGTTGCCCGCACTGACCACGACGACCGTGGCGCCCAGTTCGGCCGCAGCCTTCTCGACACCGTCCTTCATCGCCGCGAAGAACGGATTGTCCAGCGTGGACACGGCGAAACCGATGGTGATGCCGTGACCGGCCTGTTCCTCGGCGCCGGCGCACGCGGCCACCACCAGTACCGAGCAGGCGAGGAGAGCCCTGCGGACCCCGGAGCGCTTCATGGCGACGGTTCTACCGGCCACCGCAGCGGCATCGGCGACTTCTCCCGCCACCCGCGAAGAAGTTCCTCGTCCTTCGGAGACCGCGGGCGCCGATACCGGCGTGCGAGAGGGAAAGGATCGTTCAGCCGAGCCGGAACCCGGCGACACCGACCGCGACGCCATGACACTCGCCGAGGCGCCTGCGGCGATGAGGTGGGGCGCCGTCCGCGCCGTGCGGTTCTGACGTCGGCCCGACAGCGGAGCGTGGTGGGTGTTCCGAGGCGTTGCCGTACGCGTCCTGCGGCTTGACCCCGTGGTGAGCAGGTCTGCTCCGTGGCTGCGATCGACACACCAGTCAGGCCTTGAACATCAGGTCGACGAATCGGTGTCCACCATGGAGCATCATGAGACGTACTCCTGAGCTGCGAGAGGCACAATTGGCGGCGAGCACCGTCGGAAGGAACCGCCACATGCCGAGCAGTCGCAAGTGGAACCGCCGTGACGGCTCAGCCGTCAGGTTCGGGCCCTCTCCGGGGCGGATCGACAGCGCGTCCGCAGCCCAGCACGCAGAACCGTCTCCCGCTACGACGGTCGCGCGCCCGGCGACGCGCCAGTCGTCCGACGAGGACACCGTGATCTGGTTGGTCAACCACGTCCGTGCGAGGGCGGGCCTGCCCCGGTTGCGCTACGACGATCGATTGCGCGTCGCGGCCAGAAAGCACAGCAGGGACATGGCGCGCCGCGACTTCTGCGAGCACGTGAACCCGGACGGCGTGACCCCGGCGCAACGCATGAGCAAAGCGGGGTACCCGAATCCCGGTGGCGAGAACGTGGCGAGAGGACAATCCGGGCCGCACGCGGTGATGAACGCCTGGATGGCGAGCCCCAGCCATCGCGCGAACATCCTCAACCCGGATTTCGTGACCATCGGGGTGGGTGTCGACCTCAGCGCGGGCGGCCCGTACTGGACCCAGAACTTCGGCTGCTGAGCCTCACCCCGGCCAGGTCGGCGGCTTCCCCTCCGGTCTGTCGTGAGCGTCTCCGCTCGTCTCGTCGCAATCGGAACCGTCGGCTCGCCGAAGGAGTGGTGGTGGCGCCTGTCGCCCACCGACAGGGCGCGGCCGTGCTCCTGGGCGCGGCGATCAACCCGCCGGCGTCTGCGGAAACCACGGCCTGCCATCGAACCGCCGCCGAACCCGGACAGTCCATTATGGACCATTTCTCGAAGGAACGCCGGTGCAGGGAACGGGGCCTGCGATCAACGTGTCGATCTCGCTCAGCGACAACCCGAGTGGCTTCTCCACGAGCACGTTCACGTCCGCGCCAAGACATTCGAGCGCCAGGGGCATGTGAAAAGCGCGCTGGGGTGCACACGTGCACCACGTCCAGCTTCTCCTCGTCCAGCAACGCGACCAGGCTGCGACGCACCCCGCTCCTCGGCGAACGCGGCCGCCCGATCGGCGTCCACGTCCACCACGGCGACCAGCTCGACACGGTCTCCTGCGGCACACAAAGCCTCCGCGTGCGCGGCGGCGATCGCACCGTGCCGACGATGGCCACTCGTCCTATTTGGCTGCGTCCACTTCGGACTGGACTTCCTTGATGAACGACGCGGCCGCCGCCTCGGGCGTGGTCCGGCCGAACAGGACGTCCTCGGTGTGCCGCTTGAGGATCGCGTCGACGGTGCTGGCACCGTTCGGCGTGATGCGCGGCGGGTCGCTGACGGGCACGGTGTCGAGGTACTCCTTCGCGGCCTTGTCGGTTTCCTTGAGCTGCCCGGCGATCGCCGCGCGGATCTTCTGGTTCGCGGGCACACCGCGTTCGGTCAGCAGGACCTTGGCGGCTT
>JAVXWK010000097.1:0-2554 GCA_032230575.1 Pseudonocardiales bacterium
ACCTGTCCTCGTCGACAACCGGGCCGCCCTCCTTGCCGTAGGCGGGGCCGCGGTCGAAGTAGATCTCCGAGCAGGGGCCGCCGGGACCGGGCACGCCCATGTCCCAGTAGTTGTCCTTGCCGTCACGGCGCTGGATGCGCTCGGTCGGCAGCCCGGCGATCTTCTGCCACAGCTCGATGGCCTCGTCGTCGTCCTGGTAGACGGTGACCCAGATGCGCTCGGGGTCGAAGCCGTAGCCACCGTCGTCCACCGAGCCCGTGACGAGACTCCAGGCGAGGCGGATGGCCTCTTCCTTGAAGTAGTCGGCGATGGAGAAGTTGCCGGCCATCTGGAAGAACGTCAGGTGGCGCGTGGTCTTGCCGACCTCGTCGATGTCCGGCGTGCGCACGCACTTCTGGATGCTCGTCATCCGCGAGGCGGGCGGCGGGGCCTCGCCGAGGAAGTACGGCTTGAACGGCACCATGCCGGCGTTGACGAACAGCAGGTTCGGGTCGTCGAGCAGGAGCGAGGAGGACGGGATGTACTTGTGCCCGTTGCGCTCGAAGTGCTCGCGGAAACGCTTGATGATCTCGTGGGTCTGCACGGGAATGTCCTTGCTATTTCAGGAAGTTGTCAGGGCGCGTTTGTCTGGCGAACGACTAGTGCTTGCCGTTCGCCCTGGGCGCTCGACGCCCCGGCGTGAAGCCCGTCTGACGTTCCACGGTCTCCTGCAACTCCTGTTCCCGTTCGGCCATTCCCGCCCGCACCTCGGCCCCGAAGGAACCGATGGCACCGGCGAGCTCACGCAGGCCTTCACCCACGTTAGCGCCGATACCGGCGGGAGTCGCCTGCTTGGTGACCTCGGAGGCCTTCTTCGCGACGAAGAGCCCGGCCGCGGCACCCAGCCCGAACCAGAAGAGGCGGCTCACTTGGCACCTCGCTTCTGGCGGCGCTTGCTGTGCTTGTTCGGCTGCTCGGCGGCCTTGCGGCGGGCCTTCACGGCCTTGCTCACGCCGTAGGACAGCGCGGCGGCCTTGACCAGCGGCCCGCCGAGCGTGGCGGTGAACAGGCTGGTGAGCGCGGAGACGTTGCCGGTGACGGCGCGTGCGTTGGCCGTGATGCCGTCGACGCGCTCCAGCTGCGTGTTGACGTGCGTCAGCGTCGTGTTGGCCTCGGAGAACAACGGGTCGGTGTTCTCGTGCGCCTTGCGCATCGCGATGGTCGCCTCGTCGAAGAACCGCGCAGCCTTGACCGCCACGACCGCCAGCACGATGACGAGCAGCACGAACGCACCGGCGGCGACCAGCGCTGCGATCTGCCCTGGCGACACGGATCCTCCTGGTGACCGGCATTCTCGCTTGATTGCCGGTGAGATTACCGGGTGGGTCCGACACCCAAATGAGCGGCACAGCAATCGATCTTCAGGTAGTTGATCTTCAGCGGCCGGTGGCGCCGTCCAGCTGCTCTCTGATGATGTCGGCGTGACCCGCGTGCCGGGCGGTCTCGGTGGTCATGTGGGCGAGGACCCACCTCAAGGTCTTGTGGAGGCCGTCGATGGGAACGACCACCGGCGCCTCCGGGGCGCCCGCCGCCTTGATCGCGCGGTCACTGTCCTCGATCGCCGCCCGGTAGTCCGCCACCACGTCGGCCGCGGGCAGGTCGGCGGGAACGTCCATGTCGAGGCCCTCGACCAGGTCCGCCCCGGTGAGGTGGTAGCCGAACCAGTACCGCTCCGCCCCGGCGAGATGCTGGATCAGGCCGAGGATCGACGTGCCACTGGGCACCATCGGCTCGCGGAGCTGCGCCTCCGTCAGTCCCTCCGCCTTCTTCAGCACGCAGTGGCGCTGGAAGGCGAGGAACGCGTGCGCGACGTCGAGCTCGCCCGTGTCGACGCGCGGGACGGGCTCGCGCTGGGTTTCCGGCATGCCGCGAACGTACGGCAAGCCAATTGGAACGGACCACTCATTGACTCAACCTGGTCACAGCCTGTGAAATACCCGTCACAGAGGGCTTGACACCGGCGGCTCCGCGCAGTTGGAGTAAGGCAACCCTAAGTCGACTCGTGCAGGAGGCCCTGTGAAGCCGGTATCGCACCTGGACTCCTATCGGAGGCAGGTCACGGCAGGCGCCCCGCCGATCCCCTCGCTGAGCGACCCGTGGGAGGCCCGACTCGCGCGCTCCGACGGCTACGACCTGCACCTGGTCCACCGCTGGAACCAGGCACCGCACGTGGCGGCGTTCGCGCGGCGGGCCTGGTCCCTGCCGCGGTGGGAGCAGCGGCTGGCGTCGCACCTCGGCGGCGACGACGTCCGCCCGTTGCTGATCAGCTGGCACGGGCGGCCGGTGATCTACGCGGAGGTGTACCGGGCCGCCCGGGACGTCGTCGCCCGGAGCTACCCGGTGCGGCCGCACGACCTCGGGCTGACGCTCGCGGTCGGCGAGCTGGCGATGACCGACCAGGGGCTGGTGCGCTCGTTACTCCCCCGGCTCACCGACGCGTTGTTCGAGACCGACCCGCACTGCACGCGCATCATGATGGACCCGGACGTGCGCAACGGGCGCGCCATCAGGTCGT
>JAVXWK010000139.1:0-7617 GCA_032230575.1 Pseudonocardiales bacterium
GGGCGATCGTGCCGACGCTGCTGTACTACCTCGGCATCTTCCTCGCTGTCGAGATCGACGCCCGCCGCTTCGGCGCCCGCCGCGTCGACCTGGACATCGGCAGCCCGCTGAAGCTGTTGGCTCGCTCCGGCTACCACTTCCTGAGCCTCGGCGTGATCGTGTTCTTCCTCGCCATCGACGTCCCTCCGTTCCGCGCGGTCGTCTACGCCACCGGCGTCGCCGCGCTGTTCGGGCTGCTGGAAGCGCTGATCTCGCGACGGCCCGTGGCCGGCGGCTTCGACGACCCCGACCAGGGCACCGAGCGGATGGAGCTCCGCGACTCGTTGCAGGACTTCGGTGCCCGGCTCTACGCGGCCCTGTCGATGGGTGTGCGAAGCGGTCTGCCGGTGATCGCGGTCTGTGCCGCCGCGGGCGTGATCACGTCGGTGATCGCCAAGACAGGGCTCGGTCAGATCCTCTCCGACGTACTCATCTCGGCTGCCGCCGCGCTCTCGCCCAACCACGTCACGCTGATGATCCTGTCCGCGCTGTTCTCGGCGATCGCGATCCTCGTCCTCGGTCTCGCGGTGCCGGTCACTGCATCGTTCATCCTCAGCTGGGTGATCATCGGCCCCGCGTTGATCACGCTCGGCGCCGGAGCCCCCGAGGTCGCGATGTTCATCTTCTACTACGCGGTCCTCTCCGAGGTGTCACCACCGACGGCGCTCGCCGCGGTAGCGTCGGCTGCGATCACCGGCGGCAAGGTCATCCCGACAATGATGCAGGCCTGCAAGTACACCCTGCCCGCGTTCCTGGCGCCGATGGCCTTCGTCGTCTCCGGCAACGGAGAGCTGCTGCTCTCCCGCGGGCCGTTGCTCGAGGTGGTCGGCGCCGCCCTGGTCTGCGGGCTCGCCGTCGCAGCCCTGGCCGTGGTGACGACCGGCTGGATGTTCGGGCCCACCGGGCTCGTCGAACGGGTTCTCTGCGTGCCCGCGGCGCTGCTGCTGCTCTACCTCGAGCCCGTCGCGATGATCGCAGGTGCGCTCCTGCTGGCCGTGGCCGTCGGCATCCACCTCGTCCACCGCAAGAGGTCAGGCCCATCCGACGACGAAGCACCCGGTCACCCCTCAACCGACCTGACCGACACCAGAAACGACAACGGAACGGAAGCAGTCTCATGAGACGAACCACGAAGCTCGCCGCCATCGCCCTGAGCCTGACGACCGCCCTGGGCCTGAGTGCCTGCGGCGGCCAGCAGGACCGCGCCAAGGCCGGCGCCGGTGCCGACGCGAGCAGCTGCGAGGCCGGCAAGGGCCGGGTCAACATCGCCACCGGGAACTCCACCGGCGTCTACTACGTCGTGGGCGGCGGCCTGGCCAAGCTGATCAACGACGAGACCGATCTGCAGGCCAGCGCCGCCGAGACCGGCGCCTCGGTGCAGAACATCCAGCAGCTCGTCGCCGGTGACTACGACATCGCCTTCTCGCTGGCGGACACCGCCGCCGACGCCGTGGAGGGCAACGGCGATTTCGATGGCCCCCAGGACGTGAGCACCCTCGGCCGGATCTACTCCAACTACACCCAGGTCGTCGTGCAGTCCGACGCCGGCATCGACTCGGTCGCAGACTTCAAGGGCAAGCGGATCTCCACCGGATCACCGCAGTCCGGCACCGAGGTGATCGCCAACCACCTCATCGACGCCGCGGGCCTGAAGTCCGGCGACGTCAAGCAGCAGCGGCTCGACCTCACCAAGACCATCGACGGCATGAAGGACGGATCGCTCGACGGCTTCGTGTGGTCCGGCGGGCTGCCGACCCCCGCCGTGACCGACCTGTTCACCTCGAAGGGCAAGGCAGCGAAGTTCATCGACATCACCCCCCTGCTGCCGAAGCTGCAGAAGATCAGCCCGGTCTACGAGGAGACCACCATCCCGGCCGACACCTACAAGCTCGACCAGGACGTGCCGACCATCGTGGTGCCGAACGTGCTGATGGTCCGCAACGACATGGCCGACAACCTCGCCTGCGCGCTGACCTCGCTGGTGCTGACGAACAAGGACAAGCTGGTCCAGGTGCACCCGGCGGCCAAGGAGCTGTCGGTGAAGCTGGCCAGTGAGACCGGTCCGGTGCCGCTGCACCCAGGGTCCGAGCGGGCCCTCAAGGACCTGCAGGACTGAGCCCGCCACCCGTCCGATCTCTCGAGGAGCACCGTTGCCCACGACCCCGCGCGCCGCGCAGACACCCTTCCAGCTGTTCGCCATCGACTCCCTCATGACCGAGGAGGACCGGGCGATCCGGGACACCGTCCGTCGGTTCGTCGACGACCGGATCCGCCCCGAGCTGGCCGGATGGTACGAGTCCGGCTCGATCCCGGCCCGGGACCTGGCCAAGGAGCTCGGCGGGCTGGGCGTCCTCGGCATGCACCTCGAGGGCTACGGCTGTGCCGGGACCACCGCCACGGCGTACGGCCTGGCCTGCCTGGAGCTCGAGGCCGGCGACTCGGGGCTGCGGTCCCTCGTCTCCGTCCAGGGGTCGCTGGCGATGTACGCGATCTGGCGGCACGGCTCGGAGGAGCAGAAGCAGGAGTGGCTGCCGCGGATGGCGTCGGGCGAGGCGATCGGCTGCTTCGGCCTCACCGAGCCGGACGCCGGCTCGGATCCGGCGAGCATGCGCACCCGCGCCCGCCGCGACGGTGACGACTGGGTGCTCAACGGCACCAAGATGTGGATCACCAACGGCAGCGTGGCCGACGTCGCGGTGGTGTGGGCGGCCGGTGAGGACGGCCGGGTCCGCGGCTTCGTGGTCCCGGCCGACACTTCCGGCTTCTCGGCGCCGGAGATCAAGCACAAGCTGTCACTGCGCGCCTCGGTCACGTCCGAGCTGGTGCTCGAGGACGTGCGGCTGCCGGACTCGGCACGGCTGCCCGAGACCGAGGGGCTGTCGGGACCGCTGTCGTGCCTGAACGAGGCACGGTTCGGCATCGTCTTCGGCGCGATGGGCGCGGCCCGTGACTGCGTCGAGACGGCGACGGCGTACGCCGGCAGCCGGATGATCTTCGAGCGGCCGCTCGCGGCGTTCCAGCTGACTCAGGCAAAGCTGGCCGACATGACGTTGGAGCTCGGCAAGGGCACGCTGCTCGCGCTGCACCTGGGCCGGCTCAAGGACGCCGGCGAGCTCAGGCCCGAGCAGGTCAGCCTCGGCAAGCTCAACAACGTCCGAGAGGCCATCGCCATCGCCCGCGAGTGCCGCACGATCCTCGGCGCCGCCGGCATCACCACCGAGTACCCCGTCATGCGGCACTCCGCGAACCTGGAGTCCGTGCTGACCTACGAGGGCACGTCCGAGGTGCACCAGCTCGTCATCGGGCAGGCGCTGACCGGGCACGGTGCGTTCCGTTGAGCCGTCGGTGACCGCGCCCGTGACTGCTCCAACCGCCGGTGCTCTCGAGGGTGTCCGGATCGCCGACTTCGGCCGGGTGCTCGCCGCTCCCTACGCCACCATGCTGCTCGCGGACCTCGGCGCCGAGGTGGTCAAGGTGGAGCGGCCCGGTGTCGGGGACGAGACCCGGTCCTGGGGTCCGCCGTGGTCCGATGGCGAGTCGACGTACTTCCTCTCCGTGAACCGCAACAAGGTCAGTCGCACGATCGACCTCGGCAGCGAGGACGGCCGCACCGCGGTGCACGAGCTGGTCGCTGAATGCGACGTCGTCGTGCAGAACTTCCGCGCCGGCACCATGGAACGGTTCGGGCTCGGCTACGAGCAGGTCGCGGCGACCCGTCCGGACCTCGTCTACTGCTCGGTGACCGGGTTCGGGCCGCACGCCGGCGCGGACCTGGCCGGCTACGATCTCATCGTGCAGGCGGTCGGCGGCCTGATGTCGGTCACCGGCTCACCCGAGTCCGGCCCGACCAAGGTCGGCGTCGCCCTCGTGGACGTGGTGACCGGCTTGCACGCCGCGCTCGGCATCCTCGCCGCGCTGCGGCACCGCGACCGCACGGGTGCCGGCCAGCACGTCGAGGTGAACCTGCTGTCCTCGCTGCTCTCGGCACTCACCAACCAGGCGTCGGCGTACCTCGCGACCGGGGAGGCGCCAGCGCCCATGGGCAACCGGCACACCAGCATCTCGCCCTACGAGGTGCTCCGGGCCGCCGACCGGCCGATCGCCGTCGCGGCTCCCAATGACCGGCTGTTCGACCGGCTCGTCACCTGCCTCGGCCGGGACCAGCTCACCAAGGACCAACGGTTCGTCACGAACACCCTGCGGGTCGCGTACCGCGAGGAGCTCGTGGCCGAGCTCGAGAGCGTGCTGGTGACCGCGTCCGCGGACCATTGGTTCGGCGAGCTCACCGCCGCGGGCGTGCCGTGCGGTCCGATCAACGACGTCGGCCAGGCTTTCGCGTTGGCCGAACGACTCGGCCTGTCGCCGGTGGCGGAGACGGCCCGACCGGACGGTGAGGTGGTCCGGAGCGTCGCGCATCCGGTCACGCTGTCGGCCACCCCGGCGATCTACCACGGCCCGCCTCCCCTGCTGGGAAGCACGTCATGAGCACCCGCGCGGCGGTCGTCGGCGGTGGCGTCATCGGCACCGCTGTCGCCCGAGAGCTGACCCGCCGGCTGCCCGACGTCGAGGTGACGCTGGTCGAGAAGGAGCACCGGCTCGCCGCCCACCAGACCGGCCACAACAGCGGCGTCGTGCACGCCGGCCTCTACTACGAGCCGGGCAGCCTCAAGGCGCGGCTGTGCCGCCGCGGTGTGCACCTGCTGCACGAGTTCGCCGAGACCCACGGCGTGGCCTACGAGGAGTGCGGCAAGGTCGTGGTGGCGCGCGACGACCGCGAGTCCGCACGGCTCGACGCCCTGCACGCCCGCGCGGTCGCGAACGGCGTGCCGGATGTCCGGCTCGTCGACGGGGCAGAGCTGCGCGAGATCGAGCCGCACGCAGTCGGTCGGCGCGCGCTGCACTCGCCGCACACCGCGATCGTCGACTTCCCCGGCGTGACCGCTGCGCTGGCCGGTGAGGTCACACAGGCCGGCGGCACCGTGCTGCTGCGCCACGAGGTGACCGCCCTGCAACAGCGCGGCACCGAGGTCGTGGTGCGCAGCGCAGCCGGGCTCGACGCCGGCTTCGACCTGGTGATCGTGTGCTCCGGTCTGCAGTCCGACCGGATGGCACGCCTCGCGGGTGAGGAGCGCGAGCCCCGGATCGTGCCGTTCCTGGGCGACTACGTCCTGCTCGCCTTCGACCAACGGGAGCTGGTGCGTGGCCTGATCTACCCGGTGCCGGACCCGCGCTACCCGTTCCTCGGCGTGCACCTCACCCGACGCGTCGACGGCGAGGTGATGATCGGCCCGAACGCGTTCCTCTCGCTGGGCCGCGAGTCCTACCGGGGCGGACTCGTCGGTCGTGATCTGCGCGACGCGCTCGGCTTCGGCGGGTTCTGGCGCTTCGCCGCCGGCAACCTGCCCGCCGCGTTCCGCGAGGCTCGTACGGCGGTCAGCCGCACGCGCTTCGTCGCTGGGGCCCGCGCATACGTCCCCGAGGTCGACCCGCGGCGGGTGCGTCCCGGGCCGCGCGGCATCCGGGCGCAGGCCATGGACGCCCGCGGCCGACTGCTCGACGACTTCGTGATCACCGGCTCCGAACGGATGGTGCACGTGCGCAACGCACCGTCGCCCGGAGCGACCTCGGCGCTCGCGATCGCCGAGCACGTCGTCTCCGAGGCCCTGCGACGCAGTGGCCTGCGCTCCACCGACGAAAGGCTGAACCCGTGACTGTTCTCGGACCCGGACTGTGGGGCGTCCTCGCCACCCCGTTCCACGGCCCCGACCTCGCCGTCGACTCCGCCTCCTTGCGCCGCGAGGTCGAGCACTACGTCGGTGTGCCCGCAGATGGCTTGGTCGTCCTCGGCGTGTTCGGCGAGGGGGCCTCGCTGACCGCCGACGAACGGCACGCGGTGGTGTCGACGGTGGCAGAGACCGCGCCCGACATCCCGCTGGTGGTCGGCGTGTCCGCGCGTTCGACGGCGGTCGCGGTCGAGCAGGCCCAGGTTGCCGTACGCGCCGCCGAGGGCCGGACCACCCGGGCGCTGAGCGTGATGGTCCAGGCCAACAGTGCCGACCCCGGCGCGCTGTCGGCGCACCTGAGTGCCGTGCACGAGTCCACCGGCGCCGGGATCGTCCTGCAGGACTACCCGGAGACCTCCGGGGTGCGCGTCGACGCGGTCGCAATCCTCGAGGTGCTGGAATCCTGCCCGTTCGTGGTGGCGGTCAAGTCGGAGGCGCCGCCCACCAGCGTCGCGATCGGCCGGCTGACCGGGGCCACGACCGTGCCGGTGTTCGGCGGGCTCGGCGGGGTCGGCCTCCTCGACGAGCTGGCCGCCGGCGCCGCCGGGGCGATGACCGGCTTCTCCCACCCCGAGGGCCTGCGGCAGGCGCTGGACGCCTGGACCGAGGGCGGTTTCGTCGCGGCCCGGAAGGCGTTCGCGCCCTGGCTGCCCTTGGTGAACTACGAGGCGCAGCCCGGCATCGGTCTGGCGGTGCGCAAGGAGATCCTGCATCGGCGCGGCCTGTTCACCGATGGGACTGTCCGTCCCCCGGCCCGACCGGCACCTCAGGAGGTCCTGCGACTGCTCCCGCAGCACCTCGAGGGCATCTGACCTGGACACCGGAGGTCGCGCGCGCCTTGCTGCGGTGCGCATGCGCACGCTGGACCTGAGGAGAGTCCAAGCCGAACCGACGCGCGCAACGGGGCATCTGCACCGTCCGGAAGAAGCTTGAGATCGTGCAGAGAGGCACCGTGCGGGAAGACTGCGTCGTGAACGGCGAGGTCTCCAGGCTCGAAACGGGCACAGGCTGATCAGACGGGAGCTGTGGCGACCTGCCCGACGGCAAGGTGTCTCTTGCGATCTCTCAACTCCTCAACGCGTCAGAGCAGGTGACGCCGATCATCACGGAATTGATCTCGTCGTGACCGTCCTTGACGACTTGGCGCGCGGCACCCGCAGTCGGCCGATCAACGCTACCTAGCGACACACTGCGTTCGGATGAGAGCCGGGACGGTTCTGCGTTCCGCTGCACCCGACGCAGGACTGATGGCACCACGAAGTGCTTTGTGACGCGCTGCACACCAAGGCCCGTTTAGCCGGCACTTTCCCGGGCAGTGTGTTGCGTCGCTGTAGAAGCGACCGACCGCCCGCGTGCATTCAGCGGCGCTGACCACCACCCACTGAATCTGGAGTATTGCCGCATGTCTGTTGCTGCCACGAACGACACCAACTACAACGCCGACGACCGGCGCGTGGTCACCACGACGGAGACCAAGCCGTCGTTCAAGACCACCGAGCTGATCGCCTACGTGGTCGCCGTCATCGGTGTCCTGGTCGCCTCGGCGGTCACCGACAAGACCGACTTCGGCACCCAGGAGGCGTGGTTCTACGTCACCCTGCTGACCATCGGCTACATGATCAGCCGCGGCCTCGCCAAGTCCGGCAGCTACGAGAAGCAGGACTACGACTCGCACGCTGGCCGATGAGCCCGGTGCGCGTGCGTCCCCTTGGAGGCGCCTTCGGCTGCTTGCTGATGATCCTCATTTCGGTGATCGCTTCGGTCCTCCTGACCGTGCTCGTCAATATCGGACGGT
>JAVXWK010000148.1:0-3060 GCA_032230575.1 Pseudonocardiales bacterium
CCTGTTCGCTGCAGCCGGTCAGGGCGGCTAGGGGGAGGGTCAGCGCTAGGAGGATGGCCGCTGGTCGCAGGTGCATGTCGCCTCTGACCCCTGTTCGGTGGGAATGGTTCCGCGGGTGCGTGCCGACGGGGAGGGCTCGCGAGTGGGGACTGTAGGCGGCATCGCTGGGCTGGGCACGGGGTGGCGGCGAACGGGGTGCCAAGCCGTGATCACCGGTTGGGCCGATCGGTGGGTAGGTTGCTGGGCATGGGTAAGCCAGCCGCTGTTGTCTGGGATCGGTCCTTCCTCGGGTACGACCTCGGTGGCGACCATCCGCTGAATCCGGTCCGGCTCGATCTCACCGTGAGGCTCGCCACGGCGCTCGGGGTGCTCGAGGGCGTGGAGATGCGGGTTCCTGAGGCGGCCAGCGACCAGGAGATCGAGCTGGTGCATCTGCCCGGGTACTTGAGCGCGGTGCAGGCGGCGCCCACGGCCGGGTGGGATGTCGGGCACGGGTTGGGGACGCCGGACAATCCCGTGTTCGAGCGGATGCACGAGGCTTCGGCGTTGGTGGTGGGCGGGTCGCTGGCGGCGGCGAGGGCCATTGCGTCCGGTGAGGCGGATCGGGCCGTCAACATCGCCGGTGGGCTGCATCACGCGATGCCGGACAGTGCGGCTGGGTTCTGCGTCTACAACGACTGTGCGGTGGCCATTGAGTGGTTGTTGCGCAACGGGGTGGAGCGCATCGCGTACGTGGATGTCGATGTGCATCACGGCGACGGGGTGCAGACGGCGTTCTGGGACGACCCGCGTGTGCTGACGGTGTCGTTGCATCAGCATCCGATGAGCTTGTGGCCGGGCACCGGGTGGGCCGGTGAGGTCGGCGGCAAGGGAGCTGAGGGGTCCGCGGTCAACGTCGCGTTGCCGGCCGGGACGAAGGACGGGGCGTGGTTGCGGGCGTTTCACGCGACGGTGCCGGCGTTGCTGAAGGCGTTCCGGCCGCAGGTGCTGGTCACGCAGTGCGGTGTGGACACTCACAAGGAGGACCCGCTCGCGGACCTGGCGTTGAGCGTGGACGGGCACCGGGCGATCTACCAGGCGTTCCGGGAGCTGGTGAATGAGCACGGGTTCAAGTGGCTGGCGCTGGGCGGTGGTGGGTACGAGTTGCTCCGGGTCGTCCCGCGGTCGTGGACGCACCTGCTGGCGACGGTGCTCGACCGCGATGTGGATCCGAACCGGCCGTTGCCCGCGGACTGGGTGGCGCACGCGACACGCATCGCACCCGGCTGGCCGTTGCCTGCGTCGATGACGGATGAGTGCGACGCTGGGCACCAGCCGTGGGGCGGGGACGCGGAGGAGCCGGTGGACAAGGCGATCCGCGACACGCGTCGTGCGGTGTTCCCGTTGCACGGACTTGATCCCGACGACCCCAGGGACTGAAAGCCAAGTGCCAGAGAACGGTCCAGCGAACGGCCCGGAAAAAGACACGGCCGGAGATCCGTTCGACTTTCCGCGGCAGTGGGAGGCGGACGTCGTGCTCAGCGACGGCGGCACCGTTCACCTGCGACCGATCACGCCGGACGACGGCGAGAAGCTGAGGGAGTTCCACGGGAGGCTGTCCGAGCGGACGCGGTACTTCCGCTACTTCGGGCCGTACCCGCGGATCCCGCAGCGGGACCTCGAGCGGTTCAGCACCGTCGACCACCACGACCGGGTGGCGCTGATCGCGTTGCTCGGCGACGACATCGTCGCGGTCGGCAGGTTCGACCGGCTCCATGAAGGAGAAAGCGCGGAGGTCGCGTTCGTCGTCGAGGACGGGCACCAGGGGCGCGGGCTGGGCAGCATCCTGTTGGAGCACCTCGCGGCCGCCGCGAAGGAGGTCGGGCTCGCGCGGTTCGAGGCCGAGGTGCTCGCGGAGAACGGGCAGATGGTCCGCGTGTTCCGCGACGCCGGCTACCAGGTCAGCAGAGCGTTCGAGGAGGGCGTGCTGCACCTGGAGTTCGCGATCGACCCGACCGACGAGTCCGTCGCCGTCGCCAGGGCCCGCGAGCAGGCCGCCGAGGCCCGCAGCGTGCACAACCTGCTGCACCCGAGATCGGTCGCCGTCATCGGGGCGTCCACCGACCCCACCAAGATCGGCCACGCGGTCCTCAAGAACCTCCTCGAAGCCGACTTCAACGGGCCCGTCTACCCCGTCAACGCCGAGCACCGCGCCGTCCGGGGCGTCCGGGCCTATCCGACCGTGCTCGACATCCCCGACGACGTCGACCTCGCCGTCGTCGCCGTGCCCGCGGCCAGCGTCGACGAGGTCATGGACGCGTGCCTGGCCAAGGGCGTGAAGGCGCTCGTCGTCGTCAGCAGCGGCTACGGCGAGACGGGTCCGGACGGTCTGTCGGCCGAACGCAGGCTCGCGGCCGAGGCGAGAGCGCACGGCATGCGTGTCGTCGGTCCGAACGCACTCGGCGTGCTCAACCTCGACCCCAAGATCAGGCTCAACGCGAGCCTCGCCCCGAAGCTCCCGACGAGAGGCCGTGCGGGCTTCTTCTGCCAATCTGGAGCTCTCGGCACGGCGATCCTGGCCAACGCCGCCGGCTGGGGCCTCGGGCTCTCCACGTTCGTCTCAGCGGGCAACCGCGCCGACGTCTCCGGCAACGACCTGCTGCAGTACTGGGAGACCGACCCGTCCACCGACGTCGTCCTGCTCTACCTGGAGTCGTTCGGCAACCCGCGCAAGTTCGCCAGGCTCGCGAGAAGACTCGGCCGCACCAAGCCCATCGTCGCGGTCAAGTCCGGCCGCCACGCCGTCGTCCCCGGTCTCGCCGCCAACGCCGCGAAGGTCGACGAGGCGAGCGTCCAGGCGTTGTTCGAGCAGGCCGGCGTGATCAGGGTCGAAACGCTGGCCCAGATGTTCGACACCGCGCTCCTGCTCGCCCACCAGCCGCTGCCCAGGGGCAAGCGCGTCGCCGTCGTCGGCAACTCCACCGCCATCGGCCTGCTCGCCGCCGACACCCTGCTGGCCCAGGACCTCGACCTCGCGGGCGACCCCGTCGACGTCGGCGCCCAGGCCACGCCGGAGGAGTT
>JAVXWK010000165.1:0-3869 GCA_032230575.1 Pseudonocardiales bacterium
GTCGGGTTCGAGGAGTCCTGGCAGGCCGAGGTACTCCTGCTGGTCCTCCGAGCCGGCGAGGGTAGGGTCGCCGAACTACGAGCCGTCGAAGATCACCTGGTCGAGCTCGGCGGTGGTGCCCAGTGCCGTGAAGGCGCGTTCGTCCTCGCCTGGCTCGTCCTTGGTCTGGTTCGCCGCGGCCATGAGCTCGTCGTCCCAGCCGTCTTTTTCGCGGTGCGGCTTGCCCAGGACGTGATCGCGCTCGGCTTCCAGCTCGGACGCGAGCTGCAGCAGCACCGGCACCGAGGGCAGGAACACCGACGCGGTCTCGCCGGGTTTCCGGTTGCGCACGAAGCGGCCGATGGCCTGGGCGAAGAACAGCGGGGTCGACGACGACGTCGCGTACACACCGACGGCGAGCCGCGGCACGTCGACGCCTTCGGACACCATCCGGACGGCGATCATCCAGCGCTCGTTCGTCGCGGCGAACTCGGCGATCTTGCCGGACGCCTTCGGGTCGTCGGAGAGGACGAGCGTGGGGATCTGGCCCGTGACGCGCTGGAGCACCTGCGCGTAGGCCTTCGCCACGGTCTGGTCGGTCGCGATCACCAGGCCGCCGGCGTCGGGCAGGCCGTTCTCGCGCTTCTGGGTGAGCCGCTGGTCGGCGGCGCGCAGCACGGAGGCCATCCAGTCGCCGGCCGGGTCCAGGGCGGTGCGCCAGGCCCGCGCGGTCTGCTCCTGGGTCAGGGGCTCGCCCAGGCGTGTGGTGTACTCCTCGCCCGCGCTGGTCCGCCACGACGCCTCGCCCGAGTACGCCAGGAAGAGCACCGGCCGGACCACGCCGTCGCGCAACGCGTCGGAGTACCCGTACGTGTGATCGGCCTTGGACGTCTTGAAGCCGCCGTTGCTCTCCTCGTACTGCACGAACGGGATCGGCGAGTCGTCCGAGCGGAACGGCGTACCGGTCAGGCAGAGGCGGCGGACCGCGGGCGTGAACGCCTCGCGGATCGCATCACCCCACGACTTGGCATCACCACCGTGGTGGACCTCGTCGAGCAGCACCAGCGTCTTGCGGTTCTCCGTGCGCACCCGGTGCAGCGACGGATGGGCGGCGACCTGCGCGTAGGTGACCGCGACACCGTGGTAGTCGCGGGAGGTCATCGCGTTGGTGTTGCGGAAGTTCGAGTCGATGTGGATGCCCTGCTCGGCCGCGGCCTTCGCCCACTGGTGCTTGAGGTGCTCGGTGGGCGTGACGATCGTGACGGCCTCGATCGTCCGGTCTGCCAGCAGCTCGGCGGCCACGCGCAGCCCGAAGGTCGTCTTGCCCGCTCCCGGAGTCGCGACGGCGAGGAAGTCCTGCGGTTTGGCGGCCAGGTACTTGGTCAGCGCCCGGCGCTGCCATGCCCGCAGCGGTCGCATTGCTGCTGTCGCTGTCACGAGACGTGTTTCTCCTCATTTATGCAGGTCAGACATAGCAATACCCTCTGGCAGACCGTTGCCGAGGGCACCGTGACTCTACCTGTTCACGGCGTCGATGCCGCGAAACGTGGCGCCATGCACCATGCTTGTCCTTGCGATGGGTGCGCCTACCGACAACGACGCAAGCAGGTCCGGCCGCAAGGGGCCGCTGCGTCTACTCGCGCGCACGCTGTCGAAGGCGTGGCAGGGCAACATCTTCTCAGAAGCCGCCGAGGCCGCGTTCTGGCAGACGCTGTCGTTCCCGCCACTTCTGCTCGGTGTGCTGGGCGCCATGGGTTATCTCGGCGACTGGTTCGGCCAGGAGGTCGTCCACGCCGTCCAGGAGAAGATCATCGGGTTCACCCGCACGATCTTCAGCACCGACGTGGTCAACGGCGTGATCGCACCCACGGTCGCCGAGATCCTCACCACCGGCAAGGGCGAGATCGTCTCCGTCGGCTTCCTGATCTCGCTGTGGGCGGGCTCGTCGGCCATGTCGTCGTTCGTCGACGCGATCACGGTCGCGCACGGACAGTACGGCGTCCGCAACGAGCTGTGGCAGCGCATCTTCGCCCTGCTGCTGTACATGGTCTCGCTGGTGGCGCTGGTGGTCGGCCTGCCGGTGCTGGCGCTGGGGCCGGACATCCTGCCGCAGTTCTTCCCGACGTCGTGGCAGCCCTACATCACGACGTGGGTCGGCCGCTTCTACTACCCCGGCGTGGCGCTGCTGCTCGTGCTGTCGCTGTCGCTGCTCTACAAGGTCGCGCTGCCGCGGAGGCTGCCGTACCACCGCGTGCTGCCCGGTGCGGTCCTCGCGATGGCCGTGTTCATCCTGTCGTCCATCGGCCTGCGCCTGTACATCCAGTGGATCACCACCACCGGCTACACCTACGGCGCGCTGGCGACGCCGATCGCGTTCCTGCTGTTCGTGTTCTTCATCGGCCTGGCGATCACGATCGGCGCGTACTTCAACAGCGCCATCCAGGACGTGTGGCCCGCCCGCATGACCCGTCGCCAGCGCCGCCGGTGGCGTCGTCTGGAGATGGAACGGGCGGCCTCGCGCATCCGTTCCGAAAGTGCCGCTCCCAAGCAGGAGAACGACAACACCACCTACTCGGCACCCTCCCCCGCCGACACGCAGCTGACCGCGCCCTTGCAGATCCAGGAGCAGCGGACGCACTCCGAGGAAGAAAAACAGCGGGGATAGCCCAGCACACGAGAACAGCCGCACCTGGCGCCTCGAGCAGGTCGAGGCACCGGACGCGGCTGTTCGAGAGGTCCTGGGGCTTACTCGCCGCCGGCAGGCAGGTTCTCGTAGATCTTCTTGCAGTCCGGGCACACCGGCGAACCAGGCTTCGGCGACTTCGTCACCGGGAAGACCTCGCCGCACAGAGCGACCACGTGCGTTCCCATCACGGCGCTCTCGGCGATCTTCGCCTTGCGCACGTAGTGGAACATCTTCGGGGCGTCGTCCCCGGTCTCGTCGGTGCCTTCCGGCCGTACGTCGACCTCGGGGAGAGTCTGGGTGCTCACGCGCCCAGGGTACCTGGGATGATGTCCCCTCGTGACCACGCTGCACATCGCCGAAGAAGTAGCCACCGCACTGGCCGGGAACCGGCCCGTCGTCGCTCTCGAGAGCACCATCCTGTCCCACGGGCTGCCCGCGCCGCGCAACCTCGCCGTCGCCGCCCGTCTGGAGAAGGTCGTGCGGGAGGCCGGCGCCGTGCCCGCGACGATCGCCGTGCTCGACGGTGTGCCGCACATCGGTCTCACCCAAGCCGAGCTGGAGCGCGTCTGCTCCGAGGACCTGCTCAAGCTCTCGTCGCGCGACCTCGGCCCCGCCTACGCGCTGGGCCGCAGCGGTGCGACGACCGTGGCCTCGACCACCGCGCTGGCTCACGCCGCCGGGATCCGGGTGTTCGCGACCGGCGGCCTCGGCGGCGTGCACCGCGGCGCGCGCGAGACGTGGGACGTCTCAGCAGACCTCGACGTCGTGGCGACGACGCCGGTGCTCATCGTCTGCTCCGGCGTGAAGTCGATCCTGGACATGGGCGCGACGCTCGAGGTCCTGGAGACCCGTTCGGTGCCGGTGGTCGGCTACCAGACGTCCCACTTCCCCGCGTTCTACCGCCGCGAGTCGGAGTTCGAGGTGCCGTGGCGCGTCGAGACCGCCGCCGAGGCCGCCGCCGTGTTCGCCGCGGGCGGTCGCGGCATGCTCCTGGTGAACCCGATCCCCGCGGCCTTCGAGATGGACTCGGCCCTGCACGACCGCCTGCTCGCCGAGGGCCTGCAGAAGCTCGTCGACCAGGACGTGCGCGGCAAGGACGTCACGCCCGTCCTGCTGGAGCACTTCCACACCGCGAGCGCCGGCGTGAGCCTCGACGCCAACGAGGAACTGGTCGTCAGCAACGTCTCGGTCGCCGCTGCCGTAG
>JAVXWK010000145.1:0-5222 GCA_032230575.1 Pseudonocardiales bacterium
GAGAACGCCAACCCGAGCATCAACGGCACGATGACGAAAACCGCGGCCGGCCAGGGCAAACTGCCGCGCAACGGCCACAGCACCACCACAACACAAGCCACCGCGAGCACCACGACCAGCGCCGCCAGCCACCCCGGATACGTCGAGGGCGCCAGCCAGGCGGACCACAACACGGGCCCGCCCAGCCACAACAACGCCATCAGCCCGAGAACGCCCTTGGCCCGCATGCCAACGGCGCCGAGCAGCGCGAAGAACAGGCACGAGATCGCACTGCGCCCCGTCGTGTCCCGCTTCTGCATCGTCGCCACGACGATCCGGTACAGCGCCCGCGTCTTCTCGTTGGGCTGGAACAACTGCGCCAACCGCCACTGCTCCGCCCCAGTGCCGGACGTGAACCAGTCGATCAGCTTGGCCAGCTTCTCGAACCCTCCAGAAGCACGCCCGCGCTCGGCGGCAGCGGTGAACCCCGCCGCGATCGCACCGGCGGACGCCCCACCGATCTGCTTGAACTCGTAGTGGCGCGCCAGCGACGCAACCGCCAGCGGATACACGACACCGCTGGTCGTGCCGCCGCGCATCGTCAGGTCGCAGTAGCGGTCGTACTCCATGTGCTCATGGTCGCGTGCTCAAGACCATTCGTCGCCGAAGTTCACTCGGTCGCACCAAACCGATCTCAGCCCGCCACCTCGGCCAGCTCGGCCGGCGTCCCGGCCATGATCACCCGGACGTGCTCGGTGACCTTCTCCACCGGCCAGTCCCACCACGCGATCCGCTCCAGCAACTCGATTTCCTCGTCGCTGTACCGCTTCTTGAGCAGCTTCGCCGGATTTCCACCGACCACGCCGTAAGCCGGCACGTCCGATACCACAACAGACCCGGAAGCGATGATCGCCCCGTTCCCGATCCGCACCCCTGGCATGATCAGAGCCTGATACCCGATCCAGACATCGTTCCCCACCACGGTGTCCCCACGAGATGCTGCCCCCAACGCGATGTCGAGCGTCTTCTCGCCCCACACCCCACCGAAGATCGTGAACGGGAAGGTCGACACCCCGTCGGTCCGGTGATTCCCGCCGGACATGATGAACCGCACCCCCTCGGCCAGCGCGCAGTACCGCCCGATGACCAGCTTCTCCTCGCCGAAGTTGTAGAGCACGTTGCGGCGCTCGAACTCCTCGGCGTGGAACGGGTCGTCGTAGTACGTGTACTCACCGACGACGATCTGCGGGTTCTTCACCAACGGCCGCAGTTGCACGGTCCGGGCGATGTCCGGCAGGGGGTAGAGGTTGTCGGGCGAGGGAATGGTCATGGCGTTCCGATCGGCTCTTCGCTGAACTGCGTGCGGTACAACTTGGCGTAGTGACCCTCCAGGGCCAGCAACTCCTCATGCGTACCACGCTCGACGATCGCACCGTGATCAACCACGAGAATCTGGTCCGCGGCCCGGATCGTCGAGAGCCGGTGCGCGATCACCAGCGACGTCCGCCCGGCCAGTGCCTCGACCAGCGCCTCCTGCACCGCCGCCTCGGAGCGCGAGTCCAGGTGCGCGGTCGCCTCGTCCAGGATCACCACGCGCGGCTTGGCCAGCAGCAACCGCGCGATCGTCAGCCGCTGCCGCTCACCACCGGACAACCGGTAGCCGCGCTCACCCACCACGGTGTCCAGCTGATCCGGCAACGACGACACCAGGTCCGCCAGCCGGGCCCGCCGCAACGAGTCCCACAGCTCGTCGTCGGAAGCTGAGGGAGCGGCCAGTCGCAGGTTCGCCCCGATCGACTCGTGGAACAGGTGCCCGTCCTGCGTCACCATGCCCACGGTCTCGCGGATCGAGTCGAACGACAGCTCGCGAACGTCCACACCGGACAGTCGCACCGCACCGGAGTCCACGTCGTACAGGCGAGGCACCAACGAGGCAACGGTCGACTTGCCCGCACCCGACGCACCCACCAGCGCGATCAACGACCCGGGCTCGGCGACGAAGGACACCCCGCCGAGGACCTCCTCGCCACCACGGGTGTCGAGCGACGCGACCTCTTCCAGCGAAGCCAGCGACACCTTGTCCGCGGACGGGTAAGCGAACCGGACGTCCGAGAACTCCACCGAGACCGGCCCGTCGGGCACAGCGACGGCATCCGGCTTCTCCTTGATCAACGGCGGCAGGTCCAGCACCTCGAAGACCCGCTCGAACGACACCAGCGCGGTCATCACGTCGACCCGTGCGCCGGCCAACGCCGTCAACGGCCCGTACAACCGCGTCAACAACAACGCCAGGGTCACGATCGTGCCCGGCGCCATCTGCCCGGCGATCGCGAAGTACCCACCCAGCCCGTAGACCAACGCCAAAGCCAACGACGACACCAGGGTCAACGCGACGAGGAACAGCCACTGCGCCACCGCGGTCCGCACGCCGATGTCACGCACGCGACGAGCGCGCGCTCCGAACTCCATGCTCTCCAACGACGGCCGGCCGAACAGCTTGATCAACGTCGCGCCCGGTGCCGAGAACCGCTCGGTCATCTGCGTCGTCATCGCCGAGTCGAGGTTGGCGGCCTCGCGGTGCATGGACGCCAAACGCTTGCCCATCCGCCGCGCCGGGATCAGGAAGATCGGCAGCAGCACCATCGCGAGCACTGTGACCTGCC
This sequence comes from Pseudonocardiales bacterium, assembly GCA_032230575.1. Lineage (GTDB taxonomy): Bacteria > Actinomycetota > Actinomycetes > Mycobacteriales > Pseudonocardiaceae > Lentzea. The sequence continues at coordinate 2,643 of JAVXWK010000145.1, forward strand.
ACGACAGCGTCAGCATCACGATCAGGGTCAACACGAGAGCGATCACGTTCGTGACCACGCCGGAGATCGTCTCGGAGAACGCCCGCTGTGCCGCGATCACGTCGTTGTTCAGCCGCGAGACCAGCGCACCCGTGCGCGTGCGGGTGAAGAACGCGATCGGCATCCGTTGCACGTGGTCGAAGACGGACTGCCGCAGCCGCAGGATCAGATCCTCGCCCACGCGCGACGACTGCCACCGCTCGGTCAGCGAGAACCCGGCCTCCAGCACCGCCACGCCGGCGATCGCGAGCGCCAGCCACACGATGAGCCCGAGGTCGTGGCCGCCGACGATCTGGTCGATCACGCGGCCGGCCAGCACGGGCGAGGCGACGGCCAGCACGGCGGCCACGGAACTGGTGGCCAGCAACGCGTACACGGCACGGCGCTGCGGACGTGCGAACCGGGCGACGCGCTTCAACGTCGCCCGGCTGACGCGGCGATTCTTCTCGTCCTGCATCGCGCTCTCGAGCGCGTACCAGGCGTTGAAGTCGATGTTCATGACGACCAGTCTCGAACCTCGACCTACGGCGAGGTCAAGCCGTTTTCAGGAACTCGTCGACCTCGGCCAGCGCCGCCGCACGAACCGGCTCAGGCGACAGGAACAGGTCGTGCATACCGGCCTCGATCTCCACGACCTTGACCGATGGTCCGATCTTCGGACCCCACTTCCTCATGCCCTCGACGTCGAGCACCGCGTCCGCCTTGGACACGTCCTCGCTCCACGCCTTGGCGTTCAACATGCTCCGGGACGAGTGCAGCACCAGCACGGGCACCCGCACGTCGAGTCCGTTGTGGACCTTCTCCTGCGCGATGAGGATCGCCCGGATCCACCCGGCGAGCACCGGGAAGCCCGCGAGCGGCTTCCACTTCAGGTCGAAGTCCCACTCGCCGTTCCGCGAGTTGTGGATCGCCGACCCGTAGGCGTCGCCGAGGTTCGCGCGGATCTTCACCTTGGGCGCGATCTGCCCGATCAGGCGAACCAGCCGGCGCACGAACGGCGGCTCGACGACGTCCAGCCACGGGCTGTTGAGCACCAACGCGCTGATGAGGTCGCTGGAGCGCCGTTCGTGCGCCCACAACGACGTGGTGAGGCCACCGGTCGAGTGGCCCATCAGCACGACACGCGAATGCTCTTCACGAACAACGGCGATGGCGGCGTCGATCTCCTCGAAGTACACGGCCATGTCGGTCGTGTAGTTCGGCACCTCGCCGTCGCGCAACGAGCGGCCGTACCCGCGCAGGTCGACCGCGTAGAAGTCGTAGCCCTGGGCCGTGTAGTGCTCGGCCACGTGCTCCTGGAAGAAGTAGTCGGCGAACCCGTGCACGTAGAGGATCGCGCCGCGGTCGTTGGCCGCGGCACGCCTGCGGACCAGGGTCGCGGAAGCACCGCCACGCAGCGGCAGGACGGTGGTGTCTTCGTCGGTCACCGCGCCAGTTTGCAACCATCCGGCGCCGATTCCGTGCACCCTTGTCCGGATCGTGTCTAACCTGGAGGTGTGACGGGGGATATTGAGCAGTCATCGAGGGTGCGGTTCCCGGGGATCAGCCCGCGCGCCTATGAACATCCTGCCGACCGAGGCGCCCTCGCGGTGCTGAGGGCGGTGCCCGCCGTGGCACCGATCCTCAAGGCGGTCGCCGGAGCCTTCTCCGAGCGTGGTGAGCGCCTGCTCCAGGTGGCTTCCTCCGTGCGGGTCGGCCCGAAGCAGTACCCGTTGATCGACCGGATCCGCAACGAGGTGGCGGCGACGTTCGACCTCGACGAGGTCCCCGAGCTCTACGTCGAGCGCAACGCGCAGGTCTACGGCTTCACCTACGGCATCGACAAGCCGTTCATCGTGATCAGCACCGGTGCGGTCGACCTGCTCGACAACGAGTCGCTGCGGTTCCTCATCGGTCACGAGATGGGCCACGTGATGTCGGGCCACGCGCTCTACAACACGCTGCTGCGCAGGCTCATCGACCTGACCACGTCGTTCGCGTGGGTGCCCGCGGGCGCGATCGCCATGCGGGCGGTCATCGCGGCGCTGCGCGAGTGGCAGCGCAAGACCGAGCTGTCCTGTGACCGCGCGGGCCTGCTCGCGTGCCAGGACCCGCAGGCCGCGTTGCGCACGCACCTCGCGATGGCCGGCGACCTCGGCGGCCAGGTCGACATCGCGTCGTTCCTCGCGCAGGCGAAGGAGTACGAGGAGGTCGAGGACATCCGCGACAGCCTCCTCAAGCTCCTGCACACCGAGCACCGTTCGCACCCGCTGGTCGTGGTGCGGGCCGCCGAGCTGCAGCGCTGGGCCGCGAGCGAGGAGTACCGCGAGATCCTGACCGGCACGTATCCGCGCCGCGAGGACGACCGGCCGACGACCAACCTCACGGACGACGTGAAGTCCGCCGCGCGGTCGTACAAGGAGTCCATGAGCAACTCCGCCGACCCGCTGATCAAGACGATCAACGACATCGGCGAGTCCGTCATGGGTGCCGCGGGCAGGGTCTGGAGCAAGGTTGCTCCGAACGGACCAGCGGAGTAGCTACCATCTGGAGTCATGAGAC
>JAVXWK010000186.1:0-32773 GCA_032230575.1 Pseudonocardiales bacterium
CACTCCTACGAGGGCATGAGTTTCGGAGTCGGTGACGAGCAGGGCTACTACCACTCGGCACAGGTCCGCGCCGCTACAGCCGAGGAGGCCGCGCCGATCCTGGCGGCCGAGGCCCGCCGTGCCGCACGCAAGGAACTCGCCACCCGGCTCAAGCGACTGCTCGGGTTCGGGTACGCGCGGCCCGAGGACGCCGAGTACCTGGCGCGGGGTCACACCGAGCTCGAGGGCGTCCGGACGCTGCCGCAGGTTCCGTTGCGCCGTCACGACGACACCAAGCTCTACGCCGACGAGCTGTACGTGGACGAACGCGGCGGCTGGCTGTGGACCGTGGCGCACAACGGGATGGACGGCGACGACTTCTCGGTCAACAACCTCCCCGGTCACATCGTGCTGCGCCACCCGCTCACCGACGAGCGGCGCCAGCTGGTGGCCGACCTGCGCGCGACGTTCGCCTCGACGGAGGAATGGACGCGCGCCGGCATTCCCGTCGAGGCCGCCGAAGTCCTGCTGCGCGCGGGCATCCAGCTGCACGAGGTGACCAGCGCCCGCGTCGCGGTGACGATCGGCAGCGTCGCGGACGCCGACGCCTTTCTCTCCCGGGACCAGCAGCAGTGGTCGCAGGCAAGGTGGGAGTGGCCGAAGGGGCGGCGGTGGCCTGCCAGCGACGCCGCCCGCCTGGCCGACGCCGGGATCAGCCACGAGCGCGCCGAGCACCTGCGCGGCAGCGGGCTCGGCACAGTCGAAGAGATCCTCGCCGCCGCGCCGCCGCAACTGCCGGACACGCCAGGCCGGTACGTGCTGCGCCACTGCCAGATCGGACCGCGGATCCAGGTCACCGACGACCCGGCGCAAGCACGCACACAGCTGGAGCGCGATCCTGCGACCTGGGCGCACTGGGAACACGTCCCGGACATCACCGCGGTGCACGTCGCCACGCACGACACGAGGTGGGGCTGGCAGCTGTGGTCCGACGACAGCCTGTCCGTCGGCTACTGGTGCGACCCGCCGAACTCGGCGCAACGCTCTCGGCCGAAGTCCCTGTCCGAGGCGGCGGAGAAGGCAATCGATCTGCTGGTGTCGGCCAAGAACCAGCAGTTGCAGGACAACACGGTGTGGCAGCCCCTGCTGAACGCCGTCGAGTTCAGGACCGAAACGATCACGGAAGAGGAGTCCGAGGTCTCTGGCAGCAGCGGTGAGACCAGCGCGCTGATCCGGCACGACATCACGCTCGCGGACGGCAGCACGCGCACGCTGTGGGACGTGGTCACGGGCTGGTGGTACCACGGCGAGGACGCCGACGCTGGAGAAGACCACTGGGTGACCGACCACGAATCGGCCGCGCAGAGCTACTACCAGAGTCACCGGGCATCGCACCGGGTGTCCTAACACCGAGGCAATCGCCCGGCCAGTCGCTCACGGGATCCCGTGAGCGGTGTCGTCGCTGCGGGGCCGGCCAGTTCCATTCCGGTCGACCCCGCCGGACCCACCCTCATCACACGCACAGAGAAGCAGCCCCCGGCGTGGGCCACGTGTACGTCGTCACCAGCGCGGGAACGCCTTCGCCTCCACCTCATGGTGTCACCGCAGGATCGTGATCATGCGGAAGGCCCGGCACGTCGGGGGGAGCGTGCCGGGCCTGTTCAGTGCATCGGACGACCGGGCCGGTGGCGTTACGCGCGCGCCACCGGCGGCCTATCGGTGGTGGTCAGCGGTGCAGTTCGCTCACCTTGAGCCGGAGCGTGGCGACCTGGGTCGGGGTCTGCTTCGAGCGGGAGATGTCCGACATCGTCCAGTGCACCTGCGCGACCTCCCAGGTTTCGTTGTGCTCGTTGCCGAGGGTCTTGCCTTCGTAGCGGCGTGTCCGGACGGTGATCGTCTCGCCGGCCCGTGGCACGACGACGACACCGCCGGCATCGGTCATCGAGTCGGGATGCTGCAGGGGCGTGTTCGGAGCCATGAGCATGACGTTCGGGTCGTCCTTGCCCTGCTCGTCCATAGCGACGTAGTGGATCAACAGCTCGACAGGTGCGGTCACACCAGTTCCTTCCTGCGGTTGGGCTGCCCGCAGCCCAACGCGAAAATTGATCAGCGAGTTCCCGAGCCCCCTGACTACTCGCCGCCGCCAGCGTTCTCGACATTGGACAGCAGCTCCTGCGCGAGGTCGCGCAACCCCGCGACAGCGGAGAACTGCGGATCGTTCGCAGGGTCCCGGCCGTCACTCTTGGCCTTGTCCCACAAGCCATCGATGTAGTCGGACAGCGCCTGCCGCGCCTCGTGCTGCGCCACCAAACGCATCCTGGTCCAGTCGCTAAGTGCCTGTTTCTGACACCTAACCGTCGGAGGTGAAGCGTCCAAAATGGACGTCTGATCGCGGCGTTTTCCGTCTGTGACAGACTCGCCGGTGAGGCTGTCCCACCCCGGCACGGCGCCACGGACAGTTGACGGCTGAGCGCCGCAGCGGTCCAGGCCATCGGGGATGGTCACGTGCTGGGCTGGACGGCGATTCGTCGCATCGCAGGCCGAAATCGCCGCGGCGTAGGCCCAGATCCCGAGCAGGTAGTACCGTGGCCTGCAGCACCGTTGTGACACAGTGACGACGGCTGTCTCGCGGTTCCGCTTCGCGGCCGCCCTTCATTGCGGTCTCTCACCGCCTCTTGTATTTCTGCGTGCGTCAACGATCCGCGCACGCGCGGAGACACATGGCCCCGCACAGACCCGCATGGAGGAGCTGCTCATGACCGTGTACCTGGCTACCGTCGACCTGGCGGCGGTAGCGCCCGGCGAATACGCACTCGGGGTGGACGAGTGCCGCGACGGCGCCATCGTCGACACCGTGTTCAGCGTTCCTTACCCTGACGAGGACAGTCTGCGCGACGCCGACTGGGACGAAATCCTCAGCAAGCACGGGTTCGAGCGCACGTCGTCCTGGGCCGATCAGCAGGGCTACTACACCGCCGACGTCCGGCGCCTGCCGTGACCGAGGCCGGCGCGGTGGACACCGACGGACTTACTTTGGAGGGCTGCGACCCTCTGATCGCGCTGTCACATCTGGCCCTGTACGGGATGACCGCGATCCTGCAGGACGCGGGCTACCGCGACCTGCGGCTGGGGTGGACCGCCGGAGCGCGCTCACGTCCCCGGCTGCACCGCACTGGTCTGACCGCCGATGACGTGGCGGCCGCGGTCCTCGCCCACGCCGCCCGCCACATCCAGCCAACTTCGTGGATCATGGCTGATGCCGCCGACGGGAAGGGCCCGTTGTTCGCGCCGCGCGCCGCGCGGCTCACGCCGTCTGAGCTGCGAGAGCGCGATGCCCAGCGGCGCGCCTGGCTCGATCGGCTTCAGGGAGACGGCGACCACCTGTCGCAGTCGATGGTTGCCGCGCTGGGCGGCCCCGCCAGCTGGGCGCGCGACCCGAGCACGGGCGAGCTAGCGCAGAACCTGGGCGCGACACCGTGGGACCTTCAGCCGCGCAACAACGGCGCCGACCTGGTCAGCACGAAAATCCGGCCACTTGCCCGCGTCGTGGCCGACCGCAGCGTCAGCACGATCCGCGATGGTCTGGTCGGTGCGGCCACTGTCGACGAACTGGCCCGGCGCAAGGGCAGCTATCGCACCGCGACCGGCCTGGCTCCCCTCGCACCGGTCGACAGCGCCGTGATGTGGTGTGCCCTATGGGGTATCTCCTGGCACCCTCTGACCGTGCAGGGCCTCAACAGGAGCATCGATAAGTCTGCACACGCGCACGTCGTCGCCGCGGGTCACATCGCGACCGACGACCGCGGCGAATGGTTCTACGCACCGCTGTGGCACACGCCCCGGACCCCGGCCGCCGTGCGGACAACGATCAGCGACGGGCGTCTGCGGGCGGCCGTGGCCGCCAGCCTGGCGTCACCGACGGGGTCACTCGCATCCACGGTTCCCATGTCGGGAGAGGCCTACCTGGCGCGGCTGGCCGCGCACCAGCCGGGCGCCCGGTCGGTGGTGATGTGGCCGATCCGCAACCACGGCACGGAGCACGCGGCGGACAGACGGGCTGGACGAGGCTTCCTACTCCCACTCGACGTCACGACCAACACGGCTACCCCCTGTGGACGCGCCACGCCAGTAGCCAACCGGGCCGGGCTGGGCGTAGCCGGATCATGCAGGTGATCATGACTCCGTCGCTGGTGCAGTCGCGTCGGCCATCTGGCCCGCAGGCAACTCAAGTTCACGGCCGCGATTGCTCGGTGGCAGCGCCGCTGTACATGAGGCGGGCAAGGTCCGGGTCACCGAGCCCCAGCAGACGCGCGATGTCAATCCACGTCGCTCCTTGCCGCCGGGCTGCGGCGACCGCGAGCCGCCGCGCGTCGTTGACCGCCTCCTCCACCTCAGTCAAACGCCTCAATGCCACCAGGCCGCCGTAGTCGGGCTTCTCGACGTCGTCCAGAAGCTCAGCCACCGCGCGCGGCACGGCACGGGTGGTGTCGTCGGCGTGCGTGCCCGCAAACACTTGGGAGATATGGTTTTTCCAGGTGTCGAGCTGGTACGCGCGCCATGCCCGGACGTCGGCGGGCCAGTTGACCTCGCCCACATGCCACCACGGCAACTGCGCGATGAAGGACCTGGCGGCGGTGTACCCGACCGCGGTCTTCGGGCCGTCGTCGGTGGCCGGGTAGGGCAGCGCGATCTCGGGCATGTCGGGGCCGGGAACGCTGGATATCCAGCCGCAGGTACAGGCCGTGCGCAGCGGGGCGCGAACGTTCAGCAACCACCAGTCCAGCGCCGCGCCCTCCAGCTCGACGTCCTGGCCCTCGGCCGGGCCCACGAACATCCAGTCGTGCAGGATCTCGGTGCCCTCGGCGGTGGTCTCAACCCAGCCCATCAGTGCGTATCCCGTTCCATCGACGATCCACCAGGCCGGCGATTGTTCCGCATCCACCTGCCCACGATGACCTCGAGCGGCAAGGGCCTGCTCGGCGCGGCGAGAGCACCCAGTTCGGTGGCGATCACGTGGGCGGGGCTGACATGCTCGGGCACGACGTTCTACCTCGCCGACTTTCTGGTGGTCAGTGGGCAATGGCCGTCGGCGCGGCCGCGTGGTGGGGCTCGGTGGTGCACGAGCACTGGCCGCCGAGCAACGGCGAATGGTGGTCTTGTTCGGCCCACAGGCCGCAGTCATGGCAGTACCAGCGGTTGAGCAGCTTGTCCCACACCGAGCCCTGGGCGGGGCAGAACCGCTGGCGAACGGTGGGCTCGGGAATCCGCACGCCACCGAAGAATTCGTTCTCGATGCGCGTCAGCGCCGTCAACGCCATCGTGGTCTTGGCGCCGCGGATGGCGCGGTGGCGAGAGACAACACGGAGGTCGTCGACCAGGTCCGCGCGGTTGAGTTCGCCGGCGGCTGACTGATCACCGCCACGCGCGTAGCCGATCCTGGACACGAACCGGTCGATCCACTGGCCGGCGTGCCCGGCCTCGAATCCCAGCTCGGTCAGCACGGCCGTCATGGCCTCGCTGCGAGCTCGGAGCGAGGCGGTCACGTCCTCAACCACACCAGGCTGGCGGCTCGTGGTGTCGTCCGCATCGTGTGCGGGGCGCGAGGTGTGCGTGCTCATGGTTTCCCCGGTTCAGGGTTGCGGGCTGGGCTGTTAGGCGGTGTCGGGGCGAGCACACCACTGTGGTGGATCACGGTGCGGACGGGCTGACCGACGCGAGCCATGCCGTGTAGGCGTTGTCCATGACCCGCATCTGCTCGAGCACTCCGCCGCGTTCCTCGCTGCGTTCGCGGGTGATCTTCAGTCCTTCGGTGATGCACTGGTCGGCGACCGCGTCGTACGCGCTGTACTCCTTGTCAGCGTTCTCGCGGGCCGTGGTGATCGCGTCGATGTCACCGGCTTCCCGTGCGGTGGCGAGGGCGGCCGTGGCATCGGTCCAGCGCTGATGTGCGGTGTCCTGCAGTGTCTTGAGCTCGGCCAGGCGCGTGTCGGTTGCCGGGGACTTGGCGTGGCTGGCCGCGATCATCGCGTCGAGCTTGTTCTGTTCGGCCCGGTAGGCGGTGAACAGCGCCTCGGAGCTGGAGACGGCGGCGATTGGCGTTGCGGGCACGGGTCATCCCTTCGCGCGTCGTGATGCGACCACGACATCGGTAGGTGGGCCGGTCACGGGGTTGAAGCCCTGGGGTCGGTGTGGCGGCCAGAGGCGGACGAATCCAGGTCGATCAGGAGGCCTCGCTCGCACGGCGTAGTCACTCGTTGTCCAGCGCGAGCAGGTCGGGGTGCACTGCGTCGGTGAGCACCGCGGTGAGCTGGCCCAGCAGGAACCGGATGCGCAGGTGCCGCAGCTCGTCGATGTCGGCCAGGGGCAGCGGGGCGTTACTCGCCCAGGTCGTCCAGCCTTCCGGTGTGGTGTCGGTGCTGTTCGTGACGGTGGACAACGTCACCGTGATCGACGGCCGTGCGTCGACCGGCACACCCAAGCTCACTGTGACGGTGTCGATGAACGCGTCGAAGCCGCTGGGATTGTCGGCTTCGGAGGTGAACGCGGCGAGGTCGGCGCGCGACGCCTCGCTCGCCCACTGCTGGTGTGCGGCGCGGCCCGCATCAGCGCCGTAGTCGGCGATCGAGTCCAGCAACGCCGCGCGTTCTTCCGCGGGCGTGCGGCCACTGGTGCCGACCAGCTCCGGTTCGAGCAGGCGAGCGATCGCGACGAGGATCTGGTGTGCCTTCCACGCCGCGAGTGCCAGCGGGTCGGGGGTGTCGCTGAGCATCGCGGGCGCGATGGCGACGGACATGCGCGCGGAGTGGTCGGCGAGCAGCTGGTGATCGAGCGGCGCGTGGCGCGGCACGGCTGCGGAGCCGAAGCGGTCCTGGCGAGGATCGATGTCCCTGTCACGCAGGTCCTCGTACACGGTTTGCCGGGTTACGTCGGCGGCTTGCGCGAGAGTGCGGACGTTGCGCTCGCCCAGGCGCCACGCCGTGGCGATCAGATCACCGCGCTCGGCCGGCATTCGATCACGCTGGCGGGGCCAGGCGCGCAGTGCCTCCAGTGCGACCCGCAGCGCGGGGGAAGGGGTTTCCGTTGTCACCACCACAGCACAGTGTCTAGTGACTAGACATGTCTAGTCACTAGACACTGTTGGGCTAACCAGGCGATATCCAGGCTTTGGCTAGAAATGTGTCCACTTCGACGTTCATCACGACCAACAGTAAGGGTCTGATTTTTGTTCACACTGAAGCTATAGAGTCCACAGCAGTTAAGGCTGCCGGGGCCACACCCCTTGTGGCGCACAAACACCGCGGTTCCGTGCGCCACATCGGGAGTGGCGTGCCGCAGTGGGCCTCACCTGCGAGCAGACAGCGGCCGCGCTGGACTCGACTTCCGGTGCGGCCCGGGCAGCGCAGCACCGCGGCCTGGCCCGCCTTCAGCGTGAGATGGACACCACGCGATCATCGAGTAGATCGCGCGGGCCGAAGTCAGATCGAGGCCTGGGCTTCCGCCTCTGGGTTCAGCTTCTGACGTGGAATCTTTGCGCTTGTCCGCAGCCGTGCGGTACGCACTCACGATGAAGGACCTGGACCGGCTGGTGCACGAGCCCGAGAAGCCCGTCGACGAGGGCGACGCGCGGTTCGGTGGGCCCGTCACTCCCCTGCTTGTCACCGCGGACTGCCCCGAGGACGTCGATGAGGCCGCGCTCGGGCAGCTGATCGTCAACGCGGTCACGGTCGCGACCATCCCGATGGTCGCGCAAGCCGCTCTGCTGCCGGACCTGCCCGCGGACGACGCGCTGCGGGTCGCCTCTCGTGCGCGGCGGACCACGCAACCGACTCCCGGCCGGATGCTCGTCTTCGCCGTCGCGCTGCACGTCGATCCAGGCACGACTTCTCACCAGCTGGGCGGCATCATCACCGCGGCGTACGAAGCCATGGCGGTGCAGGTCGACGCCGACCACAGGAAGCCCGTGCGCATGTCCGTGCTCCCCGTGGAGGTGGAGCGGTTCGAGCTGGCGTGGCGGCGGGCGACGTCCTACTTCCGTACGCAGGCCAACTGAGGTTGACCTTGCAGCGGGGCGAAGTCGCACATCACTCGAAGTCAGGCAGATAGTTCGGCGGGTGCAGCTCGGCGAACAACCGCCCAAGCACATGGACCGTGCTGTAGGCGCCCGGAAGAAACAGTCCAGGGTCGTCGGCCTCGATCTCGGCGTACTGCTCCGGCTCGGACACTGGGTCGCCGCCGATGCCCAGTTCCGCGACACCGTGCCGATGCCGGTGGTACCAGGATTTCCCTTGGTAGACACCGGTTACCTGAACAGGCGCGTAGCCGCCGACCTCAAGTACGAGGGCGTCGTCGACGAGGACCGGGATCGCGGCGGTGATGAACGCGATCCGGGCGCGCTCAGCGTCGTTGAGGTTTTCCAGCGGGTCGGCGACTCGTTGTCGGGGCGGACGAACGTAGGTGAATCCGGGCGGATCGGCCGCTTCCGCTGCCGGGCCGAGCAGCCACTGCGGGTAGTGGTAGCCGCTGTCCCCCGCTTCTCGGCGGATCGCCTCCCAGCGTGCACGGTCCGCCTCGACGGTGTCGGCCAGCGGATCTTCCTGCGCCGTGTCGCCGCGCAGCAGATCGCGGGCCTCGATGGGCACCATGAGCTGGGCCAGCGTGTTCTGCACGCGAGCGGCCATCGCGTCGGATGCCTGGTCAGGATCTGGGCAGACGCGGTTGAGGTGTTCGGAGAACAGGTGCAGCCGTTGCAGCAGCGCGAAGTCGTGGCCGTGCGCCGCGGCTCGCCGGCGGGCACGGTCGGTCACAGCCCACGGGTGGTCGGACAGCAGCCACTCCTGTGCGCCGGGATGGCTGGTGTCGTAGCCGGACAGGTCGGGAGCCACCTGTCGGTCCTCCTCGTGGTCGCCAAACCCTGTGGGGCTCGATCGTCTGGACGGCAACGACTGTAGAGCCCGGTGTCACGGCGCCGTCTTCTGCCCGGCGCCCACCTCGTGAACGGGCATCGCCGGCCGGATCTGGGTGACCACGTTCAGGGCCGACGTCGCGCCCGGTGCCAGCGCCAGCACGACGATCAGCACGGCGGCGCGGATGGTCCGGGCGTTGCTGGACAGGATGTTGTCGAGGAGCGTGAGCATGTTCTTCGTCATGGTTCGAAGAGTGCCGAGGCGAGTTGCGACGGAGTTGCCTCGAGGTGGTGTCGCGTTGCCATTTGGTTGCCCGCAACGAACTCGTCCACGTTCGTGCGGGACGTCGCGCGGGGTGTGACGTGCGGGATCGTGTCCTTTGGGCTGCGGTTGGCGCCGAGTGGAGCATCCTGCCGCCGTCGACGGGGTTGAGCGCGGGGCGCCGGATCCGGTGGGGTGGCGGCGGGCTGGTGCGCGGGGCAGCCGGGCGCCGTCAGCGAACGAGGTCGGGAAGCGGGTCCTGCACGTTCCACTCGATCAGTGTGCGCCCGGTGTCGCGGTAGAAGGACTGCTTGGCGCGCTTGCGGGTCTCGTAGCTTTCGCGGCCGCGAACACCCCAGACCTCGATATAGGTCTCCCGCTCGTCGTCGATCAGGACGAAGTCGGGGAAGACGCCGTCACCGTCGTAGCGCAGCGGTTTGATGAACGCGCGGCGGGCGGCTACCAGCGCATCGGCCATCTCGGCTTCGTGGCTGGAGTCGACCGGCAGGTACGACTTGGTGGTCAGCATGGCGGCCATCTCGACGACCGTGGCATAGCCGCCGGGGCTGAGCTCGACGACACACAGCACCAGTTGCGGTCGCGAGGACTGGCGGGTCTGTTCGCTGAACACCGCCGGGTAGGACCGCCGGACCTGGTTCATCAGCTGCGGGGTGGCGTACAACGGCGCCTTCTGATGGCGCAGACTCAGCCGCACGCTGTACTTGGTGGACGTGGCGTCGCGGAGCTCGCCGAGGACCAGGCCCCGGTGGCGTGTGCGGCCGGTGGTGGTCAGCCGGGCGAGGAAGCGGTCCCAGCCGGCGTTGATGCGCTCGGCGTGCTCGGGTCGGAACGCGGGCACGATCCACAGCGCCTCGGTCAGCGGCATCTTGTTGATCTCGCAGTCGCGCACCTGCTCGTCCAGCAGCGCCTGGCAGGTGCGCCAGGTCCTGCGCTCGTGCTGGGGGTGCCAGATGTTGAGCTGCGCGTTTTCCCACAGGTGGTGCAGCAGTCCGAGCGGTCCCAGCGCTCGCCGTGATGTTCCGGTGGCTTTGCCGGCGGCGGCTGGCTTCGCGGACGGTGAGGCGGAGGCTCCGCGCACGGTCAGCGGCGCGGACAGCCGGATCGAGGTGCCGTGTTCGGTGGTGGTGATGGCATCGGCGTAGGCGCTGCGGCCGGAGATCGAGGAGTGGCTGCGGAACCAGGGGCAGCCGGGCGCGTGCTGGTGTCCTTCGGCCGGCCAGTTGGCAAGGTGGTAGCGCCCAGATCGGCAGCGGATCACCAAGCGCACCACTTTGTCGTTGCGGCACAGGCAGATCGCGTGCCCGACCTCGCTGCGTGCCCGCGCGAACAGGGTGGTGTACCGGTCGGGGTGTTGTTTCATCGCGGCCGCCACGACGACCCGGTTCGCGAGCTGGACGCGTCCTTTCTCCTTCGTCCGGTCCGCCGCGTCCACCGCTGTGTCCGCCGCCGCCTCGGCCGGGGTCGCGGCGGCGAGGTGGGGATGGGGTTTCATGGCGGCTCCAGGGCGGTAAGGGCTGCGGGTGCCCGCGATCTACGGTTCTGACAATGCCTCGTCGGCGAGCTGGTCGGCCAGCTCAAATCGGTCCGAGCGGGTGTCGGTGCCGTCGTCGCGGTGGTCCCCATCGAGGCAGTCGGTGTGAGCCCAGTCGCGGGTGAGCCGGTCGGCGAAGCCGGGCCGCCACTGGTGCAGCCACTGCTGGGCGTCGCGTTCGGTCGCGTTCGGGCCGATGTTGGCCGCCCGCCAGCTGTAGGCGAGGGCCGCGACTTCCATCGCGAGGCCGGGGTGCTGGCGCCAGCAGGCCGGGATCGGTCGTGCGCGGCCGCCGTCGACGCCGACGAACGTCAGGTTGTACCAAGCCGTGAAGTTGTCGATCGTGAACCGCGGGTCCTCTTCTCCCTCGGGGTCGTTCTCGGCGGCCGCGGGCGGCGTGAACCACACCCACGCGGCGGGCGCAAACGGGTCTTCCTCCTCGTCCTCGGTGTCCGCCGGGGGTTTCGCGGTCAGCTCGTTGAGCGTGGTTTCGACGCGGCGCAGCTTCCGGGTGAGGGTCTCGACGATGCCCGTCAACGCCTCGATCTGGGCATCCCGGTCTCCCGGTACCGCACCGGGCTCGGCGGGATCGGTGGGATTGCTCATGCGGCGAACCGTCCGATCTGCCCGGCGACCGGGGTGTGCGCGAGGCCGTCGGGTCCGATCGGGATCTGGCCAGCGCGCACGGCGTCGACGTGGCCGCGGATGACCTTCCAGTCGCCGCGTTGGCGCACGTCGATGGTGCGGGCGAGGATCGGGGCGAGGTGCCGGTGGATCACCAGGACGCGGCCGCGGCGCACGCGGCGGACGGCGCCGGGCCGGTAGGTGGGCACGGTCTCCACGCTGGTCGAGGTGCGGCCGTGGCCGAGCAGTCCGTCGTTTTGCTCTTGGTAGCGGCGCCGCTCGTGGTGCCCGGACAGCAGCGACACCCATTCCAGAGTGGTGCGGTCCTTGATTCCGCCCCAGATCGACAAAGTGGTGGTGTTGTCCAGCAGCTGCCGGGTGCGCTGGGTTCCGAAGGAGTCCTCCAGCGCGGCCACGGTCTGGGCGCCCCAGTGGATCAGCACGCCGCGACCAGCGGAGTCCGAGACGATGTCGGGGATCTGCGGCACGGGCGTGGCGTTGGTGATCTCGTCGAGGATCGCGGTGGCGGGCGGGGACAACCGGCGGTGCGGCGTGTGCAGCGCCATCTCCTGGGCGGTGGTCAGCCAGTGCTCGACCAGCGCGGTGAGGATCGGCGCGGCCTGGGCGGCTTGGTGTTCTCCGGCGATGAGGTACAGCGAACCGCGGCGTTCCAGGAAGTCCCGCACGTCGAAGTCGTTGCCCGGCGCGGGCGTGCACAGCTCGCGGATTGCCGGGTCCATGAACGGCTCGATCACGCGCCGCACCGACAGCCACACCGCGTCGGAGGTCTCGGCGACCATGCCGATCTCGGAGCGGAGGTTGCGGGCGTAGTCGTCGAGGCCGGCTTCTCGCAGCAGCTTGACCGGTTCCTGGTCGACCGGTTTGCTCGTGGCCCACCGGACCAGGTCGTCGACGCCGCGACGGTGCACGGCGGCGGCGAGGAAGTAGCTCTGCAGCACCACTTTCGCCCGGTCGCGGAACACCTTGTCGTTGCCGCCGACGCCGGTCAGGCCGGTGGAGGCGGCCTCGACCATCGTGCTCGCGCGCCGGTAGGCGACCTGGATGTCGTCGCAGCCTTGCATCGGCCACCACTGGACTTTCGCGGGCCAGGGCACCGCGCCGGTGACGTCGACGATCTTCACCGGGGCGCCGGGGAAACGCTCGGCGCGCAGCAGCGCGCTGAACTCGAGCAAGTCGGGCTTCGTCGTCGAGCACAGCAGCGCGCCAGGTGCGGCGATCGCCTTGTGTGCCAGGTCCCGGCGGCTCTTGCCGGACTGGGTTGGTGCCAGGCTCCCGGTCGGGTTCTCCAGCGGCGTGCCCATCGGACGGCCGTGCGGGCTGAGGTGCAGCGGCGCGGCGACGTCGTCCATCGGTGCCCGCTGGGCCGCCGCGCGCGGCAGGTCCGGCCGCGTCCACGCCGCGGTGCGGCGGGCGGCCGCGAGCGAGAGCTCCTCGTGGATGTCCTCGCGGCTGGCGTGGCCGGGCTGTGAGGGGCCAAACCGCCGCCACGCGGGCACCGCCACGGCCAGCACCACGCCGGTGATCGCGGCCAGGAGCACGGTCGTGACGGTCCAGTACCAGCCGGTGTGCCCGGCCAGGGTGCTCACCCACGGCTCCCCCAGCGTGCTCGCGGGTTGTCGCGGATCCGCGACAACCCCGAAGACGCTGGTCAGCCAGGTGTCGGCGCGGGGAAGTTGCCAGGGCCCACCGAGCAGCGCGGTGCTCACCGCGGCGCCGAGCATCAGGGTCGCGCCGAGGGCCACCAGGGTGCCCAGCACGGCGACGATCAGACCGATCAGCGCCAGGTCGCGGTCGCCTGCGGGCGACAAGCCGTTCCTCATGTCCGGGGGTCACTTCCTGGTTGTCCGGAACCGGCGACAACCCGCCGGATCGCGACGACCTTGGGCGCCCAGGACTGCAGCGTGGTGAGGATGACGCCGTGGTCGGTGTCGTAGGCGTCGACGACGTAGCCGTGGCCGATCGCCATGCCGACGTGGCCGGGTCGGGCGGCGGTGCCGTCGGAACCGGGGATGAGCAGCAGGTCGCCGGGCTGGACCTGGGCCAGCGAGCCGACGGCGACGCCGTCGTACATCTGGGTGTAGGTGGTGCGCGAGATCTTCACGCCGGCCTGCGCCCAGGCGGTCTGCATGAGCCCGGAGCAGTCGAAGGAGTCCGGTCCGGTCGCGCCCCACACGTAGGGGCGGCCGAGCTTGGACAGCACGTAGGTGACCGCCGCGCGTTGCTGCGGGTGTTCCGGGAGCGCAAAGTCTGCGGGCAGTTTCTTGGGGTCGAGCTGCGTGAGCTCGCCGGCGCCCTTGTCCGGGCAGCCACCGAACGCGAGGTCGACTTGCTGCGTCTGGCCGGTGCCCGAGGCGGGTGGCGGCGGGTTGTCGGGGCCTTGCCAGGACTTCTCGGTGAGCGCGGCGGCGGCCGGTTCGCGCGGCCCGTACCGTTCAGGAAACTGCGAACGCTGCACCTTTTGTTCGGCGACACCGGGAGGCTCGGCGTGCCAGCCGGGCAAGGCGATCAAGGCGTCGTAGAACTTCCCGGCCGCGTAGACCGGGTCGAGCAGCTGCGCAGGCTGGCCCCAGCCCATGCTCGGGCGCTGCTGGAACAAGCCGAGGCTGTCGCGGTCGCCGTAGTCGAGGTTGCGCAGCTCGGACTCGACCATTGCGGTGGCCAGCGCGAGCACGGCCGCCCGCTTGGGCAGCTTGCGGCTGACGGCGACGGTGACGATGGTCTGCGCGTTGGTCAGCTGCTCAGCGGTGTACCGCTGGTCGCCGACCTGTTGGCTGATCCCGCCGGGGCCGACTCCGGCGGTGAACCCGGATGGTGAACATGACGCTGCCGCTGTGAACGCGCTGGCCGCCGAGACCAAGATGACGCCGACCAGCAGCGCCGGGATCACGACGACCACGTAGACGACGGCGGCGATCCCGGCCGTCGAGGCGGCCAGTCCCTGCGGCGCGCTCATGCCAACCTGCCGGGCTCGTCGCGACGCGCCGGACGTGTGGCGGCCTGGAGGGCTGGTGGCAGTGGTCCGCCGGGCGGGAGGTTCGCGGCTTCGTTCTGGTGGTGGCGCAGTGGAAGCGGCATCAGTACCCCGCCCCCAGGCCCGCGTCGAGGTCGCTGGCGAGCGGTTCGTCGTCCAGAACGGATTCCAGCCACTCGCGGTCGTCCGCGAAGGGATGCCCGGGAGCCTTCTGCACCGGGGCCTGCTGCTGTTCGATCATTTCGCCGGTGGCTGAGGCTTCGATGTCACGGTGCGGGGTCAGGTAGAAATCCCACGGTGTTTCCTCGTCCACCACGGTCCTGACCTCGGACCACTCCGTGGCGCATCCAAACTCGCAGCCGTCGGCCTCGTCAGGATCGGAGTGGAAGTAGGCGCCGGCGCCTACGCCCAGCTCCGCGCACGTATCCCGGATGGCTTGGTGCCACGCCTGGTGCGCACGCTCGTGGACGTTGTCGATCTTTTGCGACCAGTGGGCGTCTGGGCCCAGCTTCTCGGCGAGTTCGGCCCGGTAAGCCTCGATGGCCTCGGGGGCCCGGACCTCTTCCTCCGCACGGAGAGCGTTGCTCTTGATCTGCAGGATCTGGCCGGGGTCGAGCGCGGCTTGCACGTACACGTCTGTCGCCGTCTCGCCCGGCAGGTCCACTTCGGTGGGTGAGGACCCGCTGTCCACAGCCGAGGCCGCGGGAACAGCGGCGATGTGGCCGCCGTCGAGTTCGTCGGTGTCCTGTGGGAACAGTGGTGTGATGCTGAGCCAGTCAGGCACCCGGTGCAGGCGCTCGTCGTCAGGGGTGCTGTAGGCGATGCCGTCCAGTTCCTCCCACTTGGTCAGGCATCGGGGGTCGCAGTTCGCAATCGCGTCGTCGTTGAGCGCGAAGTACTGCGCGGGCTCGATGTGGAGTTCGTTGGCCTTGTCCCGGATCGCTTGGTGCCATCGGGAATGCACCCACGCCTCGGGGTCGCCGCCGCCGAGTTCGGAGCGTGCGACGGTCCACTTCGTGTCCGGATCCGCGAGCGCGGCGCGCGCGTGCGTCTCTGCCTGCTGCCCCGCCTCGGTGATCTGGAGGACATCGCCGCGGAGCTCGTCGAGTAGTTCGTCCTCTCGGGTCGGTTCACCGTGCGGGTTGCCCAGGTCGATCTCGTTCTGTGGCGGGGTTTGCTCCAGTCGCGCGTCTGGGTCCCGGTCGATGTCGAGGCCGGGCGGCTCGTAGTGATCGGTGTCCTCCAGACGGTCACGCCGCAGCGCGTCCTGCTCCAACTCAAGTTCTTGGGCGACATACGCGGCGTCCTGGGCATAGATCTGGTCGTCGCCTTCGCGCATGTACGCGGCTTGCTGGAGTTCCGGGTAGTCGTCGAAGCATCGGACGATGCAGTCCTCAAGGGAGTCCGGGTTGTCAAAGAAGAACGCGGAGCGGTCGATGCCCAGCTCGTCGGCCTTCGCTTGGACAGCCCGGTGGTAGGTGTCGTGCCGGTCGTCGATCGACCAGTACGCACGGCCGTCGTCGTAGTCCGCGGGGAGATTGCTCATCGCGATGGCGGCGCGGCGATGCAGGTCGTTCTCGGCCTGTGCGATGGCCTGCCTGAACTGGGCCGCGACGTCGTCGGCGAGGCGCTCCCGAGCGGGGATCTCCCAGGATTCATCGCTGCCAGCGGATGGCTGCCAGCCCAGAAGCCCGCTGTTCATGCGGTCGACCCACTCGCCGACCGGCTCCGGAACAGACGACTCAGGCATCGCGGCCGCCTCTGTTCACGGCCGTTGCGCGCAGTTGCGCGTTGGTGTCGAAGGCCCGCTTCTCCGTGCCGGACAACACTGTCTGCACCTTGTAACCCGGCGTGTTCTCGACCTTCCACAGCGCCCGGCCCTGCCGGTCCATCGCCCAGCCGGTGAGGACTTCCTGCTCGCGTTCGGACAGTCCGAGGGTGTCGGCGAGCTCATCGGCGACGCGGGTGGACTGGCCAAGCAGCACGCGGGTCGAGCACAGGGCGAGCAGGGCCCTGGCGATCGCGACCTCCTGCGACCCGGCCGCGCCGACCGTGAGCAGGTCGTTGGGCTGGTGGCCGACGAGGACCTGGATGGTCTGGTCGATGCGAGACAGCCGCAGGTCGGAGTCGATCGCCTCCACGGCGCGCAGTCCGAGGCGCATCTGCCGCCACATCTCGTCGCGCAGCATGATGCGGATCTCGCCGTCGGCGCGCAGGTCGGTGGCCATGCTCGACCACGAACCCAGGCAGGTCAGAGCGACCGCGATCGCTTGGTCGCCGCGGGAGCGCAGCAGCGACAGGTCCATCGACTGGATGGGGGCGTCCCAGTCCAGCGTGAAGTTGGTCGGCTGGTCGAACAGCCCGGCGAGCGGCCCGCTGATGAGGTTGCCCAGGGCGTCGGTGATCGGCCGCATGACGTCGAGGAACTGGCGGCGGTCGGCGAACCGGGTGGCTTGCCACAGCGCGTCGTCGGGCTCGGCGAGCTCGCGATGCACGTCGGGGATCGTGACCGTGCGCAGTTCGGTGTAGCCGTCGTCGATGCCGATCAGCCGTTGCAGCACCGCCGAGAGCACCGCTTCGTCGGTGACGGTGGTGTGGTAGCCCTGGGCTTCGGCCAGCGCGACAAGCAGCGTGACCCAGCGCCCCAGGACCCCGGCGAGTTCCTCGCGCTGCCGGGCTACCGGCCAGCTGTTCCAGCGGGTGCGCAGCGGCCCGAGGTCCAGTGCGTTGAGGCGGGCCGGGCTGCCGTGCCCGAGCGCGATCGGGGTGCCCCCGAGGGCGCGGACCAGCGGGCTGTACTCGCCTTTGACGTCGCCGGCAATCAGAGCCTTGCAGCCGAACATCATCATGCGCAGCAGGAAGGCCGCGACCGTGGACGACTTGCCCCGGCCCGGCTCGCCGAACACGATCATGTTGGGGTTGGTCGCCAGCGACCGCAGCACCCACTCCACGGGGTGGGCGTAGAACGCGCCGCCGGAGAGGGTGTCGTAGCCCATCCGCGCGCCGACCGCGGGGATGCCGTTCGCTGCGAGCAACGGGAAAAGCCCGCCGATCTCGCTGGTCGCAGCCTGGTAGACCGCGAGTGGCGCTTCCACCGGAGACCAGCCCTCACCGGGCCGTGCCCGGCCCCGGCGGGGCGCGATCGAGCGGTTGACCCGGTCCCGACCGGCCCGCGGAGGCCGCGCTACTCGAGGTGCCGTATCCGGGAGCGAGCCGAAGTCACCGAGCAGCTGCGCCGCGCTGCGCTCCCGGCTCGCGCGGCGGCTCACAGCAGGCCTCCTCGTTGCCGGGGCAGCCCGATCCCGACCGGGAGCACGGCCGCGACAAACGCCGAGTCCTGCGCGAGTTCCAGGCGCAGCAACCGGAACCGGCCGCTGGCATCGTTCTCCAACCGGGCCGCGTGATCCTCGACGTTCCAGCCGCTGGGCACCGTAACCGAGGAGGCGAGTGCGAAGCGCACCACCGAGTGCCCGGCGGCGACGGCGCGTTCCTGCGCGAGCGCGCCGGACGCGTCGCGCTCGTCCATCGCGGTGGTACTGAAACCCTTGCGAGCCTTCATATCGCGCATCACGCCGGTGCGGAACCTGTTGCCGCGCACCGCGCGGCTCGCGCGCCGGGAGTCGAGGACCTCGTAGTGGATGGCCAGGGTGCGCCGCTCCCCCGCGGTGCGGACCGCGAGCAGCGGGCCGAGGGAGCCGAACACGGTGCCCGCTTCGGGCATCAGTACCGCGTAGGAAACGGTCGTGAACCCGTCGTGGCTGTAGGAGCGGGCAGCGGGTGAGGGTGCGGATGTCGGTCCGGCGGCTGCTTTTTCCAGGCCCCGGCCGCGGGTTCCGCGTTCGTGGGCGGTGGCCAGCACGGCCCGCGCGGCCGGGTTGAACCCGGTGCGCAGCGCCTCGGCCATGCCGGGGCCGTCCAGCCATTCGACGGTGCGGGCACCGAGCGCCTTGAGCGGGTCTTCCAGGCCGTCGAGCACTCGGTACAACGCGAGCGCGCGGCCGTCGATGCCACCACCCGCAGCCGCGGCGGGCCGGCGGAGCCGGTCTTCCGGGCCGGACACCACGACGAACAGTTCGTGCCGTACCGAGACGTTGCCGATGATGCGGTCCAGTTCGGCGCTGGCTTTCCGGGCCAGTGCCGGTGCGCCGGGGACCTCGTGGTCGCCGCGCCACACCTCGTACTCGCTGCCGTCGTCGGGCACGGTGCGCACGACCAGGCTCATGCGGTCGACGACCTCGCGGTGGCCCAGCGACAGCAGCAGGTTGCCCAGCCGGTTGGCCAGCCGTTCGCACTGCTCGTCGGACAGCATCCCGACGCCGGAGTGGGTCAGGCGCGCGGCCGCGCCCCACCGGCCCTCGGCGGTGTCGTGGATCAGGCACACGCGGCCGACGTCGCGGAACTGCGGGCCGTCGGGGAAGCTGATCCGCTGCAGGACACCGGGCAGATCCGGCTCGTCGGGATCCACCTGCGCACCGGCGGCTGCTTTGGACTGCCAGCGCGACCAGCCGGTGATGATCCCGACCTCGTAGAGCACCAGGTGCGCGAGCCAGCGCATCGCCGGGCGGCCGCGGACCGGGACCACGACGAGCGCGGCGACCGTGCCGCACGCCAGCAACAGGATCGCCGCGTCGGCGAACCGTCCGCCGCTGAGCGCCCACAGCACCGGCGCACCCAGCGCGATGCACACAAGGGCCTGGACCGGAGTCAGTCCCATGATCCAGCCCGCGTGTTCACGCCGGGCGAGTCCCCTGTAGATCCGAGGCGTGGTCACACGATCACCGCCGCTTCCTCTGCTCCTGCGGCCGCTCCCCCGCCGCCGCCACTGGACTTGGCCCCGCCGCTTGCGCCGCCGCCGTTGTCGGGCGGGTCAGCACCGCCGCTGGTGCTGTCAGTGCCGTAGTCGCCCGAGGGGCCGCTGGTGGGGCTGGAGGACACGACCGAGCCGCTGTTGGCGGGCGGTGGTGCGGCGGCCGCGTTGTCGTCGGCGGGATCCGCGCCGCCGCTGGTGCCGCTGGCGTTGCCGGAGTTGGTGTTCGCGCTGCTGTCAGGATCGGTGTCCTGCCCGTTGCCCGACGAGCCGCTGCGAGAGGACTGGCCCGTGCCGGTGTTGTCCATCTCGTTGTTGGCGTAGTCGGCTTCGGCCTCGTCGTAGCGGTCGGTGTTGGCGTCTTCCATCGCCTCACCGCCACCACCGCCGCCGTTGAGGCTGCGGCCCGCGATCGCGGCGGGGTTGTTCGCGCCGTAGGAGTCGACGCCGACCCCGGACAGGGCGTTGCGGAACGTCGCCCCGGCGTCGGAGTTGGGGTCGATGAAGGCGAACAACTTGAACAGCACGAACGGGCAGAACAGCGAGATGATCAGGACGCCGATGCCGGCGAGGAGGCCGGACAGTCCCTGCGATCCGCCGGAGATCGCGATCCCCAGCACCAGTGCGAGGGCCAGCACGGGCTTCATCACGATGCAGGCCACGGCCCAGCGGGCGCTGCGCCAGAACCAGGTCGAGGTGACCCCGGCGAGCAGTCCGGCCGCGCTGATCGGAATGGTGGCGACGATGACGTAGATCGCTGCCTCGCGGAACAGCATCTCGAGGACGTAGCCGATCGAGGCCGGGATCACCCCGATCAGTGCGGCGATCCCCAGCACCGTTCCGTTGACGCCGTCACCGGCGGCGTCCAGGAAGCCGGTCGCGTTGAGCGCGTCGGTGAAGTTATTGGCGTTGAGCCCGTACTTCAGGATGCCTTCGGTGACGCCGTCGACGCCGGCGAGGAACGCCGCGACAATCCCGACGGTCACCGCCAGCGCGACTCCGTACTGCACCGGGCCGACGACCAGCCGGAAGAAGCCGCGGCCGCCGCGCAGGGTGGTGACCGTCAACTGCCAGAAGAACAAACCCAGCGCCAAGACTCCGCTGATCCACAGCATCAGCGGCCACAGAATCGACACGGGGCCGCTGCGAGTGTCCACAGTGAACACCGAGAACTGGTCGGCCAAGCCGAACGCGGCCTGCAGGATGAACAGCGAGGCCTTCCACAGCGCCGTCATGGTCGCCTCGAAGCCCGTGGTGATCATGTCCTTGAGCGGGCCGCCGAGCGTGTCGCCGATGTCGTCGAAGGGCCACATCAGCGCACCAGCTCCCGGTAGCCGGCCTTGACCGCGTCCGCACTGCCCGGCCACGCGCACGGCGCGGCCGCAGCCAGCGCGCCGGAAGCGATGCGCCACTCGGTGCCGGTCCAGCGCATCGCCTGGCAGTCGCCGACTCCGGCGGCCACGGCCTGGCCGTTGACGCCGATCGAGAACTGGCCCAGCACGCACACCACGGCGTAGCGGCCGCCCGAGGCGGTGCCCTTGATCTGGCCGTGAGTGATCTGAAAGGACGCGGTGAGCCCGGCTACCGAGCCGGTCGCGGGCAGCTGTGCCCGCGCGCGCATCGAGCGCAGCAGTGCCGCCAGGCCGGTGGAACCGGGATCCGGGGCGCCGGGTTCGGCGAGCTCGCGGTAGCCGCGGGCGTAGACCTGCGGATCGGCGGCGGCCAAAGTCGTCTCGTTGAGCGCCTGGAGCTGCCCAAGCGCGCCCTCGGGGGTGGCGGGGAAGCCGCCGGGGACCCAGCGTCCGCCTGTGACCGCCGGAGCGGGGACGGAGAGGCCAGGTCCGGCCGACGTGGTCGTCATGGCCTGGGGCTGCGCGGCCTGGGCAGGCAACTGCAGCATCGGCTGCGCGGCCAGCGCGTTCTCCTCACCGGCCGCGCTGGTCGCGGTCGCCGTCGGCGGCGCGGAGGTGCTCGGCGTGGCGTGCGGGGTGGTGACGTAGCGCGCGACGACGATCGCGGCGACGGCGCCGACCAATACGAGCGCGGCGATGACGACGGTGGTCAGCCGCAGCCCGGCCCGTGCACGGGCGCGTGTGGCTGTCGGGGTGTCGGCCATCAGCCGGTCCCGGCGAAGTGGCTGATGACCTGCCAGCCGATGCCGTAGAGCAGGGCGCCCGCGATCGCGCACAGCATCATGACCAGGCCGACGCGACCGGCGCGGTGGTGGTCGACCCAGCGGCCGCCCGCCCACACGATCAGGCCGACGAAGAAGCCCAGCACCAGCGCGAGGCCCGCGCCCCACTTGGCCTGGCCGGCCACTTCCAGGATCTTCTCGCTGCCTGGCGGCGGCGTCGGAGGCGGGTTCGGCACCTGTACGAGCGCCATCACGGTGTCGACGTGTTCGATCATGAACGCCCCCTCGTACCTGGCCGCGTGCGCTGACCAGCGATGTCCGGAAGAAGGCCCCAGCCGCGCAGCACGGGCGTGATCGCCTGCCGCAGTCGGGGCGGGGTGACCGCGGCGGTGACGCCGGCCGCGGCGAGTTCGGAGTCGTGCGGCACGAACACCGCGTCCTGAAGCAGCGCGGCCACCCTGCGCCCGGCGGCACCGGCCACCCCGGCGGGCCAGCGTTTGGCGCCCATCACCACCAGCTGCGCGGGCGGGCTGACCGCGGCCAGCGCGATCCACGGGTCGAGCCGTGTGAGCACCTGCTCGGCGTGCAGCAGCGACGGCCGGCTGGGCCGCACCACCAACACCGGGCGCGGCGGTGGGGAGCCGTGGCGCAGCCACGCGCCCGCGCCGGCCAGCGGGTGCGCGGTCACCCGCCACGGGTCATGGCCCAGGTCGACGACGGTGACCTGGGGGCGCTGGCCCTGCGGAAGCCAGAACCGCGGCGGTGGCACCATGCCCGGTGCCATCACCGGCAGGGTGGTCTCCAGCCGCGCCAGCAGCGCCTGCGCGCGCCATGAGAAGCGGATATGCACCTGGGGGTGCGGGCGGGTCAGCCACGGCCCGGCCGAGCGGGCGGCCGAGGCGAGCCCGGATCGAGGCGGGTCGGCCGGGTCGACGAGCAGCACGCGCTGCTGCTCGATCTGCAGCACGTCAGTCAGCAGCACCGCCAGGACCGACGCCCCGCAGCCAGGTGACCCGGCGAGCACCGGGATCACCGTGCCGAAGCCGTGCCAGTCCACTGGGGTGGTGGCGTCGGGCGGCAGACCTTGGCGTTGGATCGCGGCCGCGGCGGCCCCCACCTCGCCGGCCGTCGCGCGGCCGACGTCGCCAAGCGCGGTGGGAGCGTCGCCGACCAGGTCGTGCGGAGCGTGCGTGGCATCTCGCGTGGTTCGCGCGGTGTCGGTGGCCTCGGCGTGCATACCCGCGTCGACGGCGGCGGCCAGGTCGGCGGCGGGAAGGTGCGGCCACGTTCGCCGGGCGGCCAGCGTGAGCTCGTCCTCGAGGGTGCGCGGGCCCTCGGGTTCGCTCGGCCTGCTGACCGGCCCGGCGAGTGGCATCGGTGACTCACCTGGGGGCGGAGTGGAGCGCACCGGTGTCGTGGAGCCGGTCCCGGCGGGCGCGGGCGGCGTGCGGGGTGGAGTAGCTGGCCGGTCGCCGGGTTGCCCGCCTGCCTGCCCGGACCGGGCCGAAAGACCGGGACATACGGCAGAGGCGACGGGCAGCATGGCCACGGCGCCGCGTAACCCGTTGTGTCCCAACGGTTCTCCGCCGGTCGCGACCATGTGCTTGTCCTCCTCTGCTGACGTGCGGACAGGCGCGGGAGCCGTGATGAGGGCAGGTGGCAGTACCGCGGCGATGTGCGCGGACTGCGGCGAGACCTCGT
Source organism: Pseudonocardiales bacterium (assembly GCA_032230575.1). Taxonomy (GTDB): domain Bacteria; phylum Actinomycetota; class Actinomycetes; order Mycobacteriales; family Pseudonocardiaceae; genus Lentzea. The sequence goes on from JAVXWK010000186.1 coordinate 22,954, forward strand.
GGTGGGCCGCGCGGTAATGGCGCCGCGCGACATGGCCTTCCGCCTGTGTGAAGGCACGCCAAAGACGCGGGCTACCCCGCCGTGCTGTGTTTGTGCATTAGGCAGCGGTTCGTCGCGAACCCCTGCGGATCGGCATGAACCTGCCGATGGATCGGGCGGCCGACGGCTCTTCCCGCATTACCAGTTCCGGATTACCGGATGCTGCGCTGAGAGTCGCCGCGCGGCGTCATAAGGCCGTGTTGCAACCACTCACTTCGGCTACTCGGTACCGCATCGAACCCCCTCCAGCGAGACGACGAGCATCGCCGTCGTCTCCACGGTCTTCCGGCCCCCATAGCCGGTTGGTCATCCTCCACCACGTCCCGCCAGGCGGGCGGGATCCGGGCGGTGATCCCGTGCCTTCTGCCGAGCTTTACGCTCGGGCTGACGGATCACCTACTTGCTGTTCGAAGCCTCATATCCATTCCCCGGCGCGTCAACGAATAAGGCCATTCCCGTGCAAAAGTAGGGATTCCGTAGCTGCGCGGCTACGCTGCGTCCAGCAGGGAATGGATTGTTCGCGGCGATTCGGGAAGGCCGCGCTGCGCCAGATCGCCGAACGTTCTTCCGGTGAGCAGAAGCCGGAAATTCCTCTCGCGGGCAATCCTGACCACGCGCCGGGCGGACCGGGAGAGGCTGGTCGCGAATCAGCGTGGCCTGGGTCCGCCGCGACGTCACAGCGCCTCGTGGCAGCCGCAGGTGCAGTGCCACGGCGTCGGCTTCATGACCGGCGAGCGCCGTGCTTCCAGCTCGTGGCTGGGTGCGCCCGGCCAGCGCTGCGGCATGTGCTTGGCACGGTCGAATTTCGCGAGGAAGCCTTCCTGGCGGGCTTCCCTGACCCACCTCGTGACGGTGGTGCTGAACTTGTCGATCGTGCCGGTGGTGTCCACCCGGTGCCCGTACACCCTGGACAGCACCTTGTACGGGCACAGGCCCTGGCCCAGGGAGATGCCATAGACCATCGCGACGGTCTCGGCGCGCTCCCGCTTGTTGTGCCGGCCGCGCGGGTACGGCCGCGACGCGACGACGAAGTCGACGGCGTCGAATCCGGTGGCCACCGGCATCCGCTGGCGCACAAGATGTTCCTGCTCGTCGGCTGCCCCTGGTGCGGCGGGGTCGAACATCCCGAGCCCCCAGTCGACTCCCACCGCGCGCATGATGCGGCGGGCTTCGCCGCGCAGGAGCTGACGGCGTGACCGCGGGGGCTTGCTGACGCGGCGCAGGAACACGCGGCCGGTACGCAGGTCGACGTCGACCTCGAACTCCCAGTCCTCGAATCCGGGCCAGTTGCGCACGATCGCGCCGGTCAGCGTGGTGTCCATCTCCATCTGTTTGATCATGAGCTCAGTGTCGGCCCGCGGTGGCGGCCGCCGCAGCGCGAGCGCGCGAACTCCTCGTTTTTGGAGGGGACGATGCGCCGATCCTCGGCGACAGCCTGATCTTCGTGAACATCAACGCCGATACGAGAACCTGCCCCGACTGCGGTGGCTCCGGCCAGCGCGGCGACGAGCAGTGCGAGATGTGTCAGGGCGCTGGCTGGGTCTGGCGCTAGCCCGATAGTTGATCACCCGTTCTGCGGCCGACGGTCGCAGACCTGGATCAGCACCTCGCCAGTGGTTCGTCCTGCACCTCGGACGTGTGGTCCCGCTTCCTCCGTGAGAGCGGAGTCAGCCGCTGTGCCCGGTGATCTCCGAGATCAGCGCGCAGGCGCGGCCGCTGTCCGAACCCGTACTGGGTGTTCTCAGTCGATGTCCTGTTCCTGCAACGTCTCCAGCGCGAAGTAGCACCACACCATCGCGGACCGCACGGTCAACCGGGCATGTCGAGACTCGACGGCAGTGAGCGCCTTGACGGAGCCGTGCCCGTCACCGAAGTTGTTGCGCAGTGTGCTGACGTAGGTGGACAGGTGCTTGAGCAGGCGCATCGACTCAGCCTCGGGCGAGGTGCCGGTGGGGTTGGGGTCGAGGTCGAGCGCCCGCAGCGCGGCGTTGACCGACTTGTCGAAGCTGTGCTCAGGGGCCTGCTGGCCGTGCACAGCGAGCACCGCCTTGGCGGTGGCCTCCACGAGGTTCTTGGCCTTGCCGACGGCCCCGCGCAGGTCGGTGCGCAGCAGCGTGGGCAGAAGGTCCAGCTCGGCGCGGATGCCGGACGGGTCGTCCACCGTGTCGTCGGCGAGAGCGCCGAGATCGTCGACCTCGTCGGACAGGGCGCCGTTCTGCGCCTCGTCCAGCAGCGCTTGGAGCGCGTCGCGCACCCGCTCGGTGATCTGCGCGACGTACTCGCGGCGGGCCGCGTAGTTGCTGGGAAACCTGACCTTGGAGAACTCGGTCCACTCGTCGAGCGTGTTCCAGCGGAACGGGCTGGCGATGTCCGCGCGGCCGAGCAGGCGGTTGAGGCGGCGGCGAAGACGCGGGTACTCCTTGGAGTCGCACGCCTTCCCTGTCGCGGCTCCGGCCAGCATCCCGAGCATGGTGTCCACCTGCCCGAGTCCCTTCTCCAGCGCGTCGATGCTGGGCAGCAGCTCGTCCTCGTCCACGAATTCACCCTCTAGCCACGTCACTCGCTCATTGTCCGTGTGGCGTCCATCCGGTTACACGGCAGCAAGTTCGGCCGAGCCGGTGTCCTATGAGGCCAATGGGTCTGAGGCCCGTGAACACACGTCGATGACGAGTCAGGTGTGACGAGTTCGGATCGGTGCGCGCACTGACCGGTGGTTCGTCTCGCGCCTCGGACGTGTGGTTCTGCGTCCCCGACGGAGCGGATTCCGGCGCCGTGGCCGGTGATCTCCAGGATCGTGGAGCGGGACGCGGATGCCGGTCCGCGGGGTTCGAAGGGGTTGGTGCGTCGTGGATGTCGTGCAGCGGGCCGGTGTGACGGGGCTTGCCGTGATCCTCGCGGTCGTGTTCGCGCCGGCGGCAGCTGCGGCTTCACCGTCCGCTGGGGTGCCGTTGCGAGAGGCGATCGTGCGGCTGACGGTGGCCGCGGAGTCGCGCGAGGGCTACCTGCGGGACAAGTTTCGGCACTGGACGGACGCTGATCGGGACGGGTGCAGTACCAGGGCCGAGGTGCTGATCGAGGAAGCCGTGCTGGCACCTGCGGTCGGCGCGCGGTGCACGCTCACCGGCGGCTCGTGGCATTCCGCCTACGACGACGTCTACGTCGCGGACGCTGCGCGGCTCGACATCGACCACATGGTGCCGTTGGCGGAGGCGTGGGACTCCGGCGCCTCGGCGTGGACTGCGCAACGCCGGCAGGCGTACGCGAACGACGTGGACGAGCCGCGCGCGTTGATCGCGGTGAGCGCCGCGACGAACAGGTCGAAGGCTGATCAGGATCCGCGCGAGTGGCTGCCGCCGTTCGTGCCGGGCCGCTGCCGGTACCTCGTCGACTGGGTAGCGGTGAAGACCCGGTGGAGCTTGAGCGTGGACGAGGCCGAGCGGCTGGTGCTGACCGAACTGGCCGCGGCCTGTCCGAACGTTCCGATCGACGTGGCGATCGTGGCGCCGAGCCGATGATCCCTGCAGCTGCCCGGCTGGGTCGGGCGGCCGTCGGGATCTCGGCCCTCCCGCTATGCCCTATGCTGCCGGGCGGCCGGTTCGCGGCCTGGTGTGGATGTGCCTGGTGCTATCCCGGTATGGGCACGGAGCCGAAGCTGCTGTGGTGTGGTGCGAATGCTGGGCCCTTCGACTTGTGACTGCGTGATCGTTCGTGACACGCCTGACAGGGGCTGCTGCCGGGACGGTCTCAGAGGTCAGGTCATCACGTGGCAACCCGAACCGAAGTCGACCTCGCCCGCACCCGTGCCCGGCACACCGGCGAGCCCTATCAGACTGCGCTGCAGGAGATCCGCCGTCACGGACAGCAACACGGACCGCTGCCGCGAGCAGAGGGCATCGTCGCGTTGGTGGATTTCCTGCTGCTGTCGCATCTGGGCCGTGGCCGGCTCGCCGCCAGCACCCGATGGCCGGACAACACCGTGCTCGGAATCCGATCGGTGACACCGCGCCCGCACACGACCCTCGTCGACATCGACCCGGCGGTGCTGGGTCCGATGCTGGAAACGGTGCTTCCGCGCGCGATCCACGACGCACACACGCAGGTCTTCACCGCGGGACTTGCGCCCGCGCCACTGCACTCGGGCTCCCCGAACTCCTTCTCGGACGAGTACACCGTGCCGCCTACCTTCCGATCGGTGCGCGGCGCGGCCGGTGTCCGTGCCGTGCTCGGGCGCCACGGTCTGGAACTGCGGTGCTTTCAGACCGAGTGGCAACAACACCACGGAGACGACGCGCTCAGCGGTGGTGCCGCTGACGCCGTCGTGCTGCGCGGGGTGGACGAGCAGGCCTGGGCACGCGCCCGTGAGGAGATCCTCGCGGGGTACGCGGCGAACGAAGTGCCGTTGTGGCGCGACTTTCCTGCGAGCTGGCCGATGGAGGAGAGCCTCGGCGAACAGGACCGGCTGCACGACTGCCGCACCAGCATCATCCACGGCAGCGCGCTGCTGCGCCGAATCGGTCTGCTGCGTGAGAAGGGCGTCCGGTGCCTTGAGCCGGACTTCGGGTTCGGGCTCGGCGGTCACCTGTTCGGAAACCGGACATGGCCGGCGCGCAGGCCGGATGCGATGGCGGTACGCGTTGAGCCGCCCACTCGTCCGGAAGATCCGGGCCAGCTGGTGTGGATTGATGCCGCACCGGTTCCGGGGGATCAACGGCATTGGGTGATCAAATGGCGTGGACGGATGCCGGGCACCGACGCGGCACCGGACCGCGCGCAGCTTCCTCCTCCCGGCACGCCGGGCACCGAGGGGCCACCGTCACCGTCCGCAGGAACCGCTGGGAAAAGCCGCGTCGACGCCGTGCTCACCAGTTCCTGGGCCGACGGACCCGGCACGGACGACGAGCAGCGGGTGCTGGTGTGGACGGCGACATGGACGTGCAGGGAGACCGGGGCCACCGGCACCGCGACCAGCCGGGACGTTGACGATCTTCTTGATCACCAGGTTGTCGAAGCCGTGCGCCCCACCGACTCCTCTACCGTGCACCTGGAGTGGCACGTAGTAGGAAGTCCCGCTGATCACGACTTCTCGACCGAGGAGCTCCTCCAGGAGCACGGCGGCAGCGCGGTCTTGCCCAGCGTGGTGTGGCGGGAGTGGACGTGTCTGTGCGGCCGGTGCGTCACGAAACGGCATCCGGAACTGCGCAGGTAACCGGGGCCCACTTCCGTTTACGGCGGCACGTTCGTGGGGCTGGGATCAGCGCGCCACGCTTGGTGCCGACCAGCGTTGAACGTCGTCCTGGGCCACAAGCCCGGTAGCCCGGCAGCACGAGGCCCGCTTCAGCGCCCTGAAGCGGGCCTCGGCACGGCAGTAGCGGGCGACAGAAGCCACGCACTGGAGGCCGGTTCAGCGTCGCAGGCCGCAAGGTCGTCGACACGGTGCCGAGCGGCCTGCGACGGTGTCACAGCACGTCGGGTCCACCCGCTGTCGCCGGCAGGTAGGAGCCCTCGACACGCTGTTTCCTGTCGTTCCACCGGATGAATCCGTTGACCTCCAGCACGAACAGGGACTCGACGACGTCCGACATGGGGCCGCCGCTGGACGCCGCGAACTGCGCGAGGCACGTCGTCGACATCCGGCCGTCCGGGGTGCTTTTCACGAACGGCAGGAACGACAGCACCTCGAGCGTGGCGTCCGGGATGTGACTATCCGCGGCCGCGGCCCGGTACACCGACCACGGGCTGCCGTTCCAGCACACCATTTCCTGTTCGGTGTCGGTGCTGTCGTCAGGTGACGGGATTCGATCCCAGTCCATCTGCAGGTCGATGCGTGCGTGGCCGGGCGCCTCGCGCACCTGCCGCGAATCGAGTACGGCGCCGTGCCTGTCGATGGTGAGCACGCCTTGGTACAGCAGGCCTTCCAAGCCAAGCCGGACCTCGGCCGCGGTCACGTCGACGTCGGAGGCCAGCCGGTCGATGGTGGTGGGGATCGTCGGCACTCGCTCGGTGTGAGCCAGCGCCCGGTGCAGGTGCGCCGCGGGGGTGGAGGTGACCATCAGCCACCGGGCGTTGTTCTCGGCGGCGAGCCACTCGACGGGCAGATCCAGCAGGTCCACCACCGGTAGATGGAGAGCGCGCCACTGGTGGCGGCCGTCGACACCACGGGCGTGGTGGTAGACGCCCAGCTGGGCCAACAGATCCGCTAGTTCCCGCAGGGTGGTGGGCACGGTGAGACCGCGGCCAGCGAGCGCGCCACGCAGTGCTTCACGTGCCTGGTCGCGTCGGCGCTCCATTTCGACGCTTTCCCTTCCGGGCTCGTGCCACCGCAATGGCGTGGCGCCGCGATCGGGCAGTTGCTCGGCGAGCACAGGATGCGCGGCGATCAGGTCGTCCAGGTCGCCGTCTGCATCGGTCTGGGTGGCGGTGGCGATCAGCATCTCCAACGAGAACGCGATGGGCGGCAGGAGCCGGTGCCATCCCGAGGCCGTCCAGTCGGAGCGCGTGCAACTCACTCCGCCGGCTTCGTGAAGCCAGGCTGCTTTACGGAGCGGGAGGCCGGTGCGTTCGGCGAGTACGCGGATCTTCCGCTGGTGAGCACGGTCGTGGCGCATGACAACCTCCGGCGGATCCCACGCCTCCGCAGGGAGGAGTTCGTCAGCGACACCGGTGCCGCCGAGCTGATACAAGTCCGGGACTCTTGGCCGTCAACGCCCTGGCTGCGTGGGCCGCGCAGAGCTCGGGGAACAGGCAGGTATCGCTGCCGCCGGAAATGTTAGCGCCACCCGAGGCCGACACCACGTTCGTGCCTCCCGTGTGTCGGCGCGGCGCGCGGATCTCGCCGCGACACTAGCGCTGTTCAGCTGGTGCTTCTGGGAAGTCGACGAACCGGCCTTGGAACAGCCGGTGGCTGACGGTGATCGTGGCGGTGGGGCCGTAGGTGTGCTTGGCGAGGACGAGATCTGCTTCGCCTACCCGTGGATCGGTGGGGTCGTGGTGGTCGGGACGGTGCACCAGGATGGCGAGGTCGGCTGCGGAGGCGATCACGTCGGAGTCGCGCAGGTCCGCGAGCTGGGGAGGCTGGCCGGGCGCGAGGGTGTTGCGGCGCAGCTCGGCGGTGACCACGACGGCCAGGCCGAGTTCGACCGCGAGTTCCTTCAGGCGTCGTGCTGCCAGCGCTACTTGACGTTCGCGGGTGGCGCCGGGTTCGGCGCGGACGGTGAGCATGTTGAGGGAGTCGATCGCGACCAGGTACAGCGGTTCCTCGGCTGCCAGGGCTGTGATCTCGTCGCACAGGGCGTCGAGGTCGGCGGCGGGGGTGGTGTTGAGCAGCAGCGGTGCCTCGCTGACCTTCACGATGTTGCCGGCGAGCCTGGTCCAGTCGTCATCGGACATGCGGCCTTGGCGCATGCTGGCGATGTGGATGCGGGCTTCGGCGGCGAGGATGCGCTGGGTGACGTCGATGGTGAGCTGGCCGAGACAGAACATCGTGGTGCGCAACGTGGCGGCAACGGCGCTGTGCCGGACGATGTCGGTGATCAGCGTGCTGGTGCCGACGCCGGGACGGCCGGCCAGGATGGTCAGTGAGCCGGGCGGAAGTCCACCGGTGATCAGGTCGAGATCCCGGAATCCGGTGAGCACGCCTCGGGGAACGTAGGCCTGATCAGGGTTGGCACCGGCGGTCGCGGTCGCCTCGATCTGGTTCACCGTGTCTTGAAGTAGGCTTGCCAGGTCGCCGGTGAGCCGCATCGCCCGCACCGGCCGCCGCGTGTGGCCGGGCTGCCCGTAGGTGGTGCGCAACTGGAGCCGGGCCGCGGCATCGAACGGCGTCGCGTGGAGGTTGTCGCGGAACGTCTCGATGCCGAGCAGGACCTGGTCGACGGCGTCGGCGTCGGCGGCGTGGCGTGAGTCGAGTACGACCGCGGCCTCGGAGTTGCCGGTGAGGCCGCCGCGCGTGAGGTTGGGCGAGCCGACCCACGCTTCGGCGTGCCCGTCGGGAAACCGCAGGTGGTAGGTCTTGGCGTTGTGGAACGCGCCGGTCAGCACGATGAGCAGTTCCGCGCGGCTGGCGAACGGTTCGAGGACGCGGTGCAGCAGCTCGAGTGCCTCGGGATCGGCCTGGTCCGGCGCGCCACCGGCGACCACGAGGATCTGGCCGCCGCGGTCGAGGAGCCCGGTCAGCAGCGGCGCGAGCTCTGCGGCGGCGGGTCGGCTGAGGAAACCCGTCCGCAGGCAGGCGTGGTCGGCGTTCTTCAGGCCGGAGATCAGCCAGTCGCCCAGGCTGGTGCTGTCGGGCAGGGCGGTGTCGACGTAGCGCACGAGCGGGTGGCCTTTCCGGGGCGTGAACGTCGGAGACGGCGAGGACCATGGGTCTTCACTGGCGCGATTGTCGCGGTGAGAACCGGATGGTGGCGGCTCGGGGTCTGCAGTTGACCATGCCGGACGTGCGGGGCTGGCCGCTCCCCCGGCTGGTCGTCCTCACCTCTTGTTCGTGATCTCGGGTGTGGCTGCTGGGCGTGGGGCCCGCCAGTTGCGGGTCCAGGCCGGGTTGCGGGCGTTGTGCTTGGGTGTGGTCGCGATGCCCCACGCGGCGAGCGCGAGGCTGCGCCACAGGAAGCTGCTCATCGAGTTGTTCGACCCGGCGCTGGTCGCGTAGAGGCGCATGTAGTGGCCGCGGCCGGTGAACACGAACGCTTGCCAGCCGGTCTTGTTGCCCGAGAGGTTGGTGTAGCGGTGGATGTAGCCGCGGATGCGGTCGTGCTGGTGCAGCCACCACCGGTCGGGATCGGTGTACTGCGCCAGCTGCCACTCGTCGCCGAGGTCGGGCAGCGCGGCGGTCAGCGTCGGCGTCTTGGTGCTGACCTTGTCGGAGTCGTCGGCGGGCGGCAGCGGCGCGGGAGGTGGTTCTTCGAACGTGTGGCCGTGGCGCCCGGCGATGCTGCGCAGATGATCGAGGCAGCGCGGGCAGTCTGGCGGTGCGACGGTGATCGGTCCGACCGGCATGGGCTTCGGCCGGGACTTCGTCTCGCACAGCGCCCGGCCAGCGGCGTGCTCGCGGCGGCCGCGAATGGTGCTCGCCACGATCGCGTGGCGGGTTGAGCCGAGGTGGTGGCCGTATTTGCCCTGTTCCGGCCGGACCTGGCACGGGACGGGTAGCTGGGCGCGGTTGCGGTCCCAGCGGGCCAGGTCGTCGGGGTCGACCTGCTCCCACAGTTCGGCGTCGCGCTCGTGCAACTGGGCCCGGATGCTGGTGACCACCGCTTGCATCGCGGGGTGCGCCCACGCGCCGGTGGTGAAGTCGTTGGCGTCGAGGTACCGCAGCGGCACGTACCTTCCGAGCTTCCAATGGGCCTCGGCTGCGACAGCGGCGGCCAGATCGTGCTCGCTCTCGGCGCTGCGGTCGAGCTCGCCGAACGCGGCGTGGAAGTCCTCGTCGGACAACACCTCGAACAGCGGGCCGCGCGGGCGCGGATGCACGATGAACCAGTGCCCGCGCGGCACGCGGATGACGCGGGCCGGCTTGCCGCGCTTGAGCTCGATCTCACGGTTGGGCAGGCCACGACGGGACTGGGCGTAATCGAACGACACCTCGGGCGTCATGCCGAGCAGGCGGGCCAGGCCGCGGATCTCGACCTCGCGGGCCTCGTCCCGGTCGACCGGGTACTGCACCGCCAGCACATGCCCGCGTGGCTGGAACCTCACGCTCGTCTCCTGCCGTTCTCATCGCGGCCGCCCAGCGGGGCAGCCAGCCGGGCGCGGGCGGTGGGGGGGCCCCCCGGGGCGCCCCCCC
>JAVXWK010000187.1:0-2811 GCA_032230575.1 Pseudonocardiales bacterium
CTGCGGTAGCGGCTCCCTGGGTGCGAGAGGGAGAACATCGGTGACTGTGCAGGACCCGCGAGCGGAGCAGACCATCGCACTGTCGGCCAGCCAGCCGGCGGCCGGTGTCACGGTGCTCGCCGTGTCCGGCGAGGTCGACATGGTGTCCGCGCCCGCGTTGCGCGACGCCCTGGTCAACGGCCTGGCCGACGGTGGCACCTTCGTGATCGACATGAAGGGTGTCACGTTCCTCGGATCCGCCGGTCTGGCGGTTCTGGTGGAGGCAGCGAGGCTGGCGCCCCAGCACTCCGCGGCTCTCAAGGTCGTGGCCACCGCACGGGCCGTGACGCGGCCTCTGGAGGCCACTGGCCTCGGTGAGGTGTTCAGCGTGCACGAGTCCGTGGACGCCGCTGTCAGCGCTTGACGGTGAGGCGGTTTCCCGCCGCCTCCAGGGCTTCGGCGACCGCGTGGAGCGCCTGCCCGACTCCGGCACTGACCTCACCCAGCTGGGTGAGGTCGACGGTCAGCGGCACAGTCCCCCCACGCGCCGCCGTGGTGAGCGTGCGCCTCAACGACGGGCCGGCGTCCGCGGGCACATCGCCCCGGACGACCGCGACCACGCCGGAGGAGGTCTCGTGGAGCTCGCAGTCGGGCACGACCTGCGGTCCGAGCGCCACCGGCGAACGGGCCCGGCGCAGACGCACTGTCGTGCCTTTCGCCGAGCGGTCGATCACGACCTCGTCCACGCTCTCCCGCATGAGCAGAAGTCCTCGGCCGCGCATGGTGAGCGCCGGCGGCGGGACGCGCCACTGGCCGTGGTCGGAGACGTCGACGGCGACAGTGCCGTCGCCGGCGATGCTCGCGCGGACCTCGATGGTGCCCCGCGCGGGCGCCGGGTACGCGTGTTCGACCGAGTTGTTCACCGCTTCGCTGACCGCGAGAACGAGGTCGCTCGCCTCGTCCTCGTCGAAACCACTGCCCTGCAGCCACTCGCGCAGTTGGTGCCGCACCGGCGCCACCTCGAGTGCGTCCGCGGGGAAGCGGAGGGCCAGATCGTCCTCGTGCACCAGCACAACGCTCCTCCCCTGGGTTGCCTCTGAAAGATGATTTCCCAGGGTGCTCCGGCAATACACGTGTGAGATGAGATCGATTCGGGTACGGCAGTGACATGCCGGCCTTCAGCAGAACGGACTACGAGGTGGGTGTGACGCAATTGTCAGGGGTCGAACTCAGGATGGCCGCGGATCCCACGCAGCTGTCCATCGTCCGCGCCGTCGCGGCGGACATCGCGATGCGGCAGGACTTCGACCTCGACTCGATCGAGGACCTGAAGCTCGCCGTAGATGAAACGTGCTCGACGTTGATCACGCTGGCGGCGCAGGACGCCGTCCTCAGCTGTCACTTCGCGGTGGACGGCGCCGGCGCGGTGAGAGTGTCAGCCCAAGTCGCGGTCAAGTCGGTCTCCGGGCCTGACGAGAGCAGCTTCGGGTGGCGCGTGCTGACCGCACTCGTCGACTCCGTGGAGACCAGGGTCGACGATGCCGAAGGGTTCGTGGTCCACATCGACCTCGTGAAGTCCTCGGCAGGGGCGGCGGTGGATGCGTGACCAGCTCGGAGGAGGCGACCAAAACCTCCCCTGCCGAGGGGAAGAAGTCCTCGCAGGGCGGTGACTACGACCACTTGGCCCCGCTGTTCGCCGAGCTCGCGGCCACCCCGCCGGGGCCCGCGCGGGAGACGCTGCGGGACCGCTTGGTCACCGAGCACCTCCCGGTCGCCCAGCACATCGCCCGCCGGTTCGGCCACCGCGGCGAACCGCACGAGGACCTGGTGCAGGTGGCGACCGTCGGCCTGATCAACGCGGTCGACCGGTTCGACCCGGAGCGCGGTTCCGACTTCCTGTCGTTCGCGGTGCCGACGATCATGGGTGAGGTCCGGAAGTACTTCCGCGACTCCAGCTGGTCCGTCCGCATGCCGCGGCGCCTGAAGGAACTGCACCTGGCGATCAACGCGGGCACTTCGCGGCTGTCGCAGTCGCTGGGCCGCGCGCCGACTCCTTCCGAGCTCGCCGAGCACCTCGGGCTCTCCCGTGAGGAGATCCACGAAGGACTCGCGGCCGGAAACGCTTACCAGAGCGCGTCTTTGGACGACATGCTGATGTCCGAGGACTCCTCGATCTCGCTGGGTTCGACCATCGGCGAGGAAGACCCGGAGATCGCGATGATCGAGCAGCGGGAAGCACTGCACCCGTTGCTCGAGAAGCTTCCCGAGCGGGAGCGGAAGATCGTGATCATGCGGTTCTTCGGCAACATGACCCAGACGCAGATCGCGCAGAAGGTCGGGATCTCGCAGATGCACGTCTCGCGGTTGCTCGCGAAGACGTTGCGGCAACTGCGGGACGTGCTGGAGGAGTGACCACTCAGCTCTGATGGCGTCTGCAGGTACCGCCGACCCTGGTGTCGGTAGTACTTGCGGACGCCATCAGCACCAGGCGCACATGGCTAGGACGCCACGCGGACGCGGCGCCGGGTAGCTGTGATGATCTGGCGCCGCTCGTCCTCACCCATGCCTCCCCAGACTCCGTACGGCTCCTGGGCTTCGAGGGCGTGCTCGCGGCACTGCGCCAGCACCGGGCACTGCGCGCAGATCGCCTTGGCCTTCTCCTCCCGAGCGGCCCTGGCGTAGCCGCGTTCGTTGTCCGGGTGGAAGAAGACGGCGCTGTTCTGGCCGCGGCACAGCCCTTCCATCTGCCAGTCCCACACGTCGGTGACCGGCTTGGGCAGACGGGTCGTGCAGGTCATCGCGACTCCCTTGCTGGGCGGAAGAGTTGCGATC
>JAVXWK010000190.1:0-17566 GCA_032230575.1 Pseudonocardiales bacterium
GTTCTTTACAAAGCACCGGGCAAGGGGATGACGGACAGGCTGCTCAACGAAGGCTTCGATATCGCGGACTTTCCGGGATCTGGAAATGGATTCCCGGATGGGCGAGCTTACTTTGGTCTAAACGACACGGGGCGCGAGGTTGCGCTCGACTATGCAAGTAGAGGTGGCTACGACAGCGCAGTGCTCCAGGTTAGGATTCCCTTGGCTGACTTTGAAAAGCATTTCCGCCAGTATGTTGGAAGCCATAACGGTGTTCCTAATGCGGAGGTGGCAATCCCAAATACGATGTTCGATTTGCTCAACAAGTATCCTCGATCGTTGGCGGTGGATGATGGGTGGCGATATTCACGATGATGTCGAGGTCGACCGAATTGGAGGTCGCGTCAACGCGAAGGTAGTTGCGGTTTTTCGGTGGGGCGTGATCTTGGACGCTCAACTATCGCGCCCTGCGCTCATTGATGCTCTCTACATCGACGATGATGACCACTATGACGTAGGTGATGTGGTGGAAGTATACCTAGATACTTTTGACGTACAGAAGGACAAGTTCATCGCGCGACCGCCGCACCAGATTCCCCTTCTGGATCGACTAAGAGCCAAAGGGTTTGATGTTTGATGTGAATCCGCGATGGGGACGGTGGTCAGGCAGGTCAAAGTTTGCTTTGACAATCACTGTCGCTTCGATGTGTCATCGATGAGCCTTGCGAACCGGCCAGGGGTTCGAGTCCCCTCAGCTCCACAATTCACCTGGTATGCCTGGTGATTACCCCGTGCGGTTCGCCAGCATGCCAGTAGACAGTCAGCCTCGTGGCAATCGTGTGCGTGCCTCTACGTCGTGTCGGGGAGAGCGTGGGGACTGGAAATGACCAGGAAGTTCGAACTGCGGCCGTTCGAGGTTGATCAAGCCGCACCGGTGGACCTGAGGGCGCTCTACGAGCTGTCGGTGGCCGCTATGCGTCTGGATCGCCCGGATCCAGTGGTGCTCGACTACGACGACTGGGTGGCCAGTCTGCGGCAGCTTGCCCCGAGTTTGGGGCCTCGGGGGTACTGGATCGCCCGTCGTGATGGCGAGCTGGTGGCCAAGGCCGTCGTCTACTTCCCGCCTGACGAGAACGAGCATCTGGGGCTGACGACGATCACTGTGGCACCGTGGCGGCGGCGTGAGGGTGTGGGGACCGCGGTGCTCAAGGCGGTGCTGCCGGAACTCGAAGCGCGCGGCAGGAAGCTCGTGGAGGGCTGGGAACTGTCCCAGGGCGGACCGGGCGCGCAGTGGGCGGTCGCTGTGGGGATGCGCATCTCCAAGTCGACACTCGCGCAGACGCTGGACATCCGCGATGTCGACCCGGTGCTCTGGGACGTGCCTGCTCCTGGCGGTTTCAGGGTGGTGGAGTGGGTGGGAGCCGCACCTGACGAGCTGGTGGCTTCGTACGCTCGCGCGCTACACGTGATGCGCGATGCGCCTGCCGGCGACTCCGAGTACAGGCTTGCGGAGTGGACGGCCGAACGCGTACGCGAGGCCGAGGCTCGCCATCGTGAGCGGAACGTCGTGCAACGGGTGGTGGTCGCGGTGTCCGAGGCGACAGGCGAGGTTGTCGCACTGACGCAGATGGACCTCTACACCGACTATCCCGAGTGGGCCGTCCAGCAGGACACCGCCGTGATACCCGCGTATCGCGGCAAGGGGCTTGGGCGGTGGGTCAAGGCGCACATGTTGCGGGCACTGCTCGCCGAACGGCCCTCGATCGGGAAGATCTATACCAACATGAACGCCGACAACGAATACATGATCAGGGTGAACGAGCAGATCGGCTTCACGACCAGCCGCTCGACGGTTGGAGTCAGTGCGGAGATCGCCGAACTGCGTCGACTGCTGGGTTGAGTCTCACACTGATCGTGCTGGAGCGGAACTGGAGCAGGGCAGGCAGTTGAACGTCGTCGAACGGCACTCAACGGCGCTGAACGGCAGCTACTTGCGCTGGAGCTGTTGGGATTCTAGTGTTTGTGCTGGTAGGAGTCCTTTGTGGACCAAACTGGCAGTGTGAGGGTCAGGGGTTCGAGTCCCCTCAGCTCCACTTGAATGAACTGCATACGAATCGCCCGCTGGCCTGCGTAAACAGGTTCGGCGGGCGATCTTGTTTTTGCGACCAATGTGGACGATGGTGCACCGAACTGGAGCAAAACTGGAGCAGGGTCCCGAGATCCGCGAAATGGGGTCACGATTCTGCTCCAGGATTCGGTCGCCCGTCAGGGTGATACTGGCAGGGCGCCTTCGGGATCGCCACAGACCGTGGCGGGGGTTTTGTCAGGTGTCACGTGCCTGCCGGGTCATGGTTCGTGGCCCAGCGGGGCGTTTATGGCGGTGTTCCGGCGGCGGGTGTCGCGGGCGGGTTCGCGCACATTCAACGGCTTGGCTCCGACGCTGCACCACGCCCGCTCTGCCTGCCTTGCTGCCAGCGCCAGGTCGGCAAGACTTGCCCGCCGCACAGACGACGTGGTCCTACTAGGGCGCGTCGGCATCGTGGACGAGTTCGGCCGTCGTCTGGTTCGAGACCGAGATCCGCACAGTGACCTCGTCGTCCTCCTGGTCCCATCCGGTCAACCGGGCATCGCTGATCCTCAAGGTCAGGCCGGGGATCTGGAGCGTTTCGTCGCCAAGGGAGAGACGGTGCTCGAGTTCGAAGGAGACCAGGATGGGCGCCTGATCGAGATCGACCGAGCCCAGGTCACCAAACTGCGAGGTCGCCTGGCGAAAGGGCATCTTCGTCACATACTCGTGGAACTGCATCGCGGTCGGGGTACCGGTCGTGGCACGTGCTGCTGCGAGAAGCTGTCCGTGGGCTTCCTGGCTGAGGCTGTGGACATCGGGCACCCTGAGAGTGCGGCGTACGAGCGGCCGGAGTTCTTCAAGGGCTCGTACCGCCTCGGCGCATTGGACACAGATCGCCGCGTCCGGCTCTTGGAAGAGCGACGTTGCGCCGTCGTACGGAGGCCCGTACTCGCCTGCGAGGTGCAGCGTGTTCGGTTGACGCAGTGCGGCCAGCAGGGCGACGCCGGGGTGAGCCGCTGCGGCGGGGAGCCCGGCCAGTGGACGGGGTGCCAGCCGTATGGTTACGCGACTGGTTTTGTCGTGAGCCGGATCCCCGATGATCTCGACGTCGAACGCCCCTCCGTCGTGGCGGCCGGTCAGGCGGCTGCCTGGTTCGAGGAGTCCTGTGGTGAAACCGGTGACAGCGAAAGATGCGTCGGCCTCGGTCTTGCCTTCAGGTGCGCGCACCACCAGCCGGAGAGTTGTGGGAACAGTGCCTGTGGTTCGCGGGGTCGGCCGTACGACGCCCTCGGCGTCAGACAGGGACAGGCCTCCGGGCAGGTCGATCGAGATCGAAGAAGGTGCAGTGACGTGGGGGTGGGACCTGTTCAGTTCGGCGATGACCGGCTGAAGCTTGGCGGCCACGCTTGAGGGGTGGTGAGCAGCGCGGCCGTGCGGTCGGCGGCGATCTCGCAGACACAACGCGCGGTCGCTCTGGGAACACCGATCAAACCGGTCATGACAGTGGAAGCACTGTGGACAGCTCGCGGAGACTCTCTATGCGGATGACGCCAGTCGGCGGAGAGGGCGATGTGCCCCCGGCCCCGGATTCAGGCATCGCCCGATCCAGCCAGACGGGGATCAGACCGGCGTCGCGGGAACCCACCGCGTCCGCGTCCATGTCGTCGCCTACGAATGCCGTCTCCGCGCGGGGCGGTGACCCAGCGTCAGGCATGCGGCGAAGAACGCCGCGGCGGCGGGTTTGCGGTTTCTGGTGGAGAGGTTCTGGAGCGGTTTTCTCCAGGAAGGTCGCCTCGGCCGCTTCCGTCAGTGCCGCAACGGATTCGAGGTCGCCACGCACGGCGGACCGCTCCACATGCCGGGCGAACTCGGCCGGCGGCGCACCCCGCCGCCGGAGAGCCGCCGCGGCCCTGCCGTGCGCCTGAAGCCGCCAGCCGGGACCCGCGTCCTGGTACGCCACGCTGCGCACCAGCGGATGGCGGTAGCGGAACCTGCCGGTGGCGTCCAGTCGCACGAGGTCGCGTTCCGCGAGCTGATCCAGCGCGACGAGCACGGACACCACGTCTATCGCCACCGTCTCGGCAAGCGAATCGGCATCGAAATCGTCGCCCACCACCACTGCGGCGGCGTGCGCGACGACCCGTTCCTGCGGGGTCAACGCGGACAGCTCGGCGCGAGCGCCGCGTGGACCGTCACCGGGATCGCCCCGTCGGGGTGCAACGCCGACATGGCGCTCTTCTCGGCCCGCACCAGGGTTTCCAGGTAGAACGGGTTTCCCGCGCCGGCAAGGAGGATCTCCTCCCGCCGGGAACGACCGAGCTCCGCCGGCACGAGCCGTTCGGCGCGCGGGGCTCAACGCCGTGAGCTCCAGCAGCTCCGCCCCGGCACGGGACAGCGCGTGCCACAGCCGTGGTGACATCTGCCGTGGACGGCCGGCCAGCACCAGGAGCAGCCGCGCCCGCGGCGGGTGGCGCAGGAGGAAGTCGAGCAGCTCCACCGACCCTCGTCCGCCCAGTGCAGGTCGTCGAACACGAGCACCAGCCCGGACGGCCCTGCGACCAGCTCCAGCGCCGCCCGTACCGCCCGATGCAGCCGATACCGCTCCGCGTCGACCAAGTCGGCGGGGCCGGTGGCGGGGATCGCCGGGAAGACGGTCGCGAACAGTCCGAGCTGCTGTTCCCCCAGCTCGGCGCGTCCCAGCTCGGCATCGAGCGCCTTGACGAACACCCGAACGGGACGTGGGACTCGAACTCCGCCGCGCGTGCGCCACGCACCGCCCACCCGGCCGCGTCCGCGAGCTTGCCCAGCTCCGCCAGCAGCCGGCTCTTGCCGATGCCGGGTTCGCCGGTGATTGCGACGCAGCGGGTGTCACCTGCCAGCGCCTTGCGCAGGATCTCGATCTCCCGCGCCCTGCCTGGTAGCTCCACGCTCGCTTGGCCAGCCATAGGGACGGGGATGGTACCGGCGGCGACCGGCCCGGCAGCGAGGAACGCTGCCGGGCCGGGTGTCATGCCTTGCTCGGATCAGGACCAGGAGCGCCCCGTGGTGCCCTGGTTGATCCGGTCATCCGCCGTTCCTGAGTTGGACCGGTCCCAGATCTGCTTGGGGTTGCTGGACGGGCGCGACGGAGGCTTGGCCGGTCCGTTGTTGGCAGGGACCTTGTTCGGCCCGTAGCTGACCCGAACCTTGGACCTGCTCTCGACCAGCGTCTGACACTGCTTCGGCATGGCGTTCGGGCCGTTGCAGAACGAGTCGAGCAACGGGTCCGGGGGCGTCCGGAAGTTGCAGAGACTCTGTCCGGCGGGAGTGAGCTTCGGGATGCACTCGTCATCACCCGACACGGACCGGACGCCCTCTCTGATCGCCTTTCGCTTCTGCCTTTCCGCTGCCTTCTGCTGCTCGGCTTCGGCCGCATTGGCGCCGTACCCGAGCACCGTGCCTGTCAGACCGCCGACGATCCCCGCGACGTCATACCTCTTCGAGGCCTGGTCGGCAGCGTATTCCAGCTCCTCCAGCCCCCGCTTGCCCAGGCGTTTCGCCAGGTTCCCTGTCAACCTGCCCATGGCACCGAAGTACCCGCCCGCGATACCGAACGCGATCTGTGTCCAGTCGCCCTTGGTGAACGACTCGGCGGTGCTCCACACACCCAACGCCGTGGAGGTGAGGAAGAGCGCGGTGCCCGCCACTGCGGCGATCGGCGGAATCAAGGCGAGGAAGCCCAATCCGACCGAGATGGCGTCCTTGTGCTCCTTGATAAATCCGCCGATGGCGCCGCCGATCTGCTTCGCCTTGTTCCACATGTCGCCGACCGATATCCCGGAGAACACGTCGAACGGCGACCACAGACCGGTCGAGTCGGACTGCGCGATCGGGCTGTTGCCCGCGTAGGTGTAGCCGTTCATTTGCTGGGGATCGTTCGGATCCACGATCGGGTCGACCGAGATGAACCTGCCCAGTGCTGTGTCGTACGCACGAGCCCCCAGCTGAGTGAGCCCGATCGACTCGTCCATGGTGCCGTTGACGAACCCGTTGTCACCAGGGAACGCCACCGCGGCACCGCGCGGACCACCGAACGGCAGCTGGCGCCGCACTGTCGCACTCAGGTCGCTGCTCTTGATCGCGACGTTCGCCGTGCTCTGGTGATCGCTCGCGAGCCAGATCAGTCCGCTCGTGTCCCGCATCGCGACGCTGGCACCGCCGTGCTGGTAGTAACGGGTCGGTTCGAGCTTGCCCGTCGCCTTCACCAGGCGGAGCTCCTGACCACCCAGGTACAGGGTGGTGCCGTCCGGATCCTTGCGGAGCAGCCGTTTGCCGTTGGGGTCGCTGATGAACTCGGTGACCTTGGCGCCTTCGGTCACCTTCGCGAGGCGTCCTTCTGCGTCCCAGTCCAGCTTCTGCCCACCGCGGGCGATGGTGTTGCCCATCGCGTCGTAGTCGAAGGTGTCCGTCTTCGTGCCCGACGGTGCCTTCGTCTCCACCGACTTGATGTTGTGCGCTCCACCCGCGGGAGGGAACGCGGACGTACGGACGGTGTCGCCGCCTGCGGCGTGCTGGGTCTCGACGAGACGGTTGCCCGACTTGTCGTAGGTGAACGAGTGCCAGTACGGAGCCGGGCCGGACAACGCGCCGGTGGCCGGGTTCGTGTCACAACCGTTGCCCGGTGTCCAGGCCTCGGTCAGGCGCTGGAAGTGGTCATAGCGGAAGCACTGCGTGTCCGCCGGCTTGCCGGCAGGCTTGTCCACAATGGACCTGATGTTGCCGGACGGGTCGTAGGTGTAGTTGGTGTCGGTCAGCATCGGGTTCGGCACTTCGGCATCGACGATGGTGCGGGACAACTGGCGCGTGTTGGTGTCGTAGTACCGCGACAGCCACACACGCTTCCCCACCTCACCCAGCTGCGTGCGAGCCAGCTCGCCGTAGCGGGTGTAGATGCTGTCGGTGACGAAGTTGTCGGTCCTGCCGTCGTAGCCACCCGACGTTGTCGTCGGCTGTCCGAAGTCGTTGTACGAATACTGGACCGCTTCGGCCGGCAACGCGCCGATGGCCGCAAACGCGCTACTGGAGACGCTGCCGTCGAGGTTGTACTTGACCGTTGACGCGTAGGTGCCTGCCAGCGTCTGTGTCAACTCGGTCCGCGGAACCGTCAGCTGGGTGCCGAGCGGCAGGTTGAGCGCGTTGTATCCGGACACCGTCGAGGTGAACGCCGCGCCGCTCACGTACCTGGTATTCGAGGCCGCCAGGCCCTTGCCGAACAGCGCCGAGTCGTACGTCCACTCGGCCAGCGTGGTCGTGCCGGACGTGAGCTTCGTCTGCCTGCCCAGTGCGTCGTAGTCGTACGCGAGCGTCGTGCCGCGGTTGTCCGTCGTGGACACCAGCCTGCCCGCGGCGTCGTAGGCGGAGGTCGTGGTGCCCTTGTCGGGGCTCTCCTCCTTGATCCGGCGGCTGTGCAGGTCGTAGGTCGACCGCCAGACGCTGCCCGCGGGATCGGTCACCGTCTCCGGCTGGCCTGACGGCGTGAAGGTGTACCTGGTCGCGTCGAAGTCGCTCATGAGCACAGTGCCGTGGTACCGGCGCGTCTCGACCTGGTGACCCGCCGCATCGCTGATAGTGGTGATCGCCGTACCTCCCTGCGGCGGCGTGACGTGCACGCGATCACCGCCGTACTGGGTGGTTGTACGCCACTTCTCCGCGGTGCCCGCCTTCGTGATCTCCACCTTCTCCCGACCGGCACCGTCGAACTCGGTCACCACCTGCGCCGGGATATCAGCGTCACTCGCGACCCACAGCTTGTCGTCGACCGGAGCATCGTTGAAGTACGCCGACGTTGTCTTGAACGCACGTCCCTGCGAGTCGTAACGCGTGTCCGTGATCAACCGGCCACCACCCGACGCCGGGGCCTGGGCCTGACGCACCCGGAGCAGACCGTCATAGAGCTCGTTGGAGCTGATGGGGTTGCCGTTCGGCCCGATCTTGGTCGTGGTCACCATCGTTGGTGCGTCGTTGTGATACGCGTACGAGAACTGGAAGTTACCTCGCACGCCATCCATCTTGACGCGGTTGGGCAACCAGACCTCGGTCTTGTTGCCTAGCGCGTCGTACGTCGTCTCCGTCTTGCGGTTGTTGGCGTCGACCGAGACGATTTCCTGACCGTAGAACGGTTCCAGGGTCGACGAAGTGGTGTGCCCAACCGGGTTGGTGGTGACGATCTGCGTGGTCGGACCACCGACCTCCGGCACGTACTTCGTCGTGGTGACATGGCCGAGAGCATCGCCCGACGCAGTCGGCCTGCCGTAGGCGTCATAGGTCGCGGTGGACTTCAGGGTGTAGACCGGCTTGGCGGCCGGCCGCTGGTCCAGGTCCTCGACCCTGGTGGGGTTACCCGCGTCCGGGGCCTGCCCGAAGGCCTTGCCGTCGTACGCGGTGATGGCGTCGGAGATGGCGTCCTTGGGGAACGTCGGCGTCGCGGTGCACGCGACCGCCACAACCTCGGTACGTCCCACCACGTTGAGCAGCCACTTGCCGACGTTGGGGTTGTACGTGGTGCGGTTGCACCTGTCATCACCAGCAACGGAGAGATCGCCCAGATCGCTGGCGCTCAACAAGAGGCCGTTGTCGTCATAGGACTGTTCGGACTTGGTCTTGCGCACGCCACCCGCGGCCAGCGTGGTGTAACCGCTGACCACGCCCTGGCGGACCTGGTAGGCCTTGATCGTGCCGCGGGTCGCGGTCGGGCCGTGGAAGTACGGCGTGGAGATGGACTTTTCGAGCAGGCTGTCGCTCTCGCCGTCGTGGACCTGTGACTCGTACTCCTGGCCGCGCAACCACTCCTCGTCGGGACGTTCGCCGCCCTCCGAGTCGGTGATCTTGACAGAGCGGACGCCGTTGTTCGGCAGCTTGTCGGCGTTCATGCCGCGGTAGAAGTACTTCTCGGTCATGGTGACCGGGCCGGACGGGTCGTTCGGCTTGCCCTTGCGGATCTTCACGTCGGCGAAGCCGCGGAAGTCGGTCCAGCTCCGCTTGTCGTCCTTGGTGAACTCCGAGGTGTCGTAGGCCCAGGCAGCGCCGCCGACGTACTCGTACCTCTGCACCTGCTCGGTGTTCGCCGAGATGCGGTCGGAGGTGGTCACCTCTTCGACGACGTACTTGTGGAAGTAGTCCATCCGTTCGGACTGGTCCTTCTTCGCCCACCACTGCGGGAAGCACAGCTTGGTGTTCGACTCCGGGTTGGCCGGCAGTGAGTCCGCGGCGCAGTCGGGGGCCTTGTACTTCACCGAGGTGACGCCGCCTGCCTCCGAGACGATGGCGGTGACGCGGAACCGCAGCAGCGGGCCGATGCCGTCGACCTTGTTGACGCGGTTCGCGAACCTGGTGCCCTCGAACGTCACCGGCGGCAACGGGGTCGCGGTGCCGGCGAGGCCGGTGTGGACGATGCTCTTCAGCCACAACGCCGGCTTCTCACCGTCGCCGTTGGTGGGGAACTCCTGGTCCAGCTGCCACTGCTCGACGTCCGAGTAGTCGTTGCCGTTCCACACCTTCGTGGTGATCTTGTCGAGGCGTTTGGTGTCCCAGAACGTCGGCGAGCGGTGGTCGGCGTCGCAGGTGGGGCCGTCGCACTTGTCGTCCCACGTGACGTCCGGCCAGTTCTCCTTCTTGTCCTCGGTGCACTCGCTGTCCTTCACGCACCGGTCGGCGGTGGTGAACTCGACCTTGCCGGTCGCGTGCTGGTTCGAACCCTCGCGCAGTCCGTACTCGGCGGACTTCAGGTTGCCGGCGCGAACGTAGGACACCGCGGTGTCCTTGTTGTTCATGCCGTAGGAGTTCGTCTCCGTCTCGTAGTTGTAGAGGATGGCGTTGCCGTTGCGGTCGACGACCTTGTCGAGCTTCCACTGCCACGCCTGCACGCAGTGCGACTCGGCGAACGTTGCCTTGTGGCACGGTTCGCCCTCGTCGTCACCGAAGACCGGCACCGTCCACGTCGAGCTCGCGTCCGGGCGCGAGCCGAAGTAGTACTGCGTGCCGTCGATGGTGGTGATGCGCCAGTACTCCTTATCCTCGTCCCCGTTGTCGACGCCGTTCAGGAGTTCGATGCGGGAACCGTCGTCAGCCTTGGGATGCCAGGCTCCGGTGGTGTCGTCCTTGACGAGCTCGCCACCGTTGCCGCCGTAGGACGCGACGGCGTTGTCGCTGCGCCAGCAGAGGTCACCGACGTTCTTCGGCGGCGTGCTGCCGCCCATCGTGTCCTCGGCGCAGGGTCGGTACGTGCGTTCGATGGAACCGACGCCGAGGCTCCAGCCGTCGCCCACCCAGGAGGCCTGGTTGTTCGTCGCGCTGGTGCGACCGTCCACACCGGACGATGCGTAGCCGAGCGCCAGTTTCGGCGTCAGGCCACCGGGTGCGGGCGGGACGTGCAACGGGTAGGACCAGCTGAAGTCACCGGTCTGCGCGGAGACGTCCCACGTCGCGGACTGCGACAACGGGGTGGCCTTGTTGTTGCCGCCACCCTCCTTGGCCGAGCCACCTGGGGGCTGGTTGCCCCGCAGGGCGTCCTTGGACGCGTCGTCCTGACTGCGGCTGCCCATCTTCTGTTCGGACACCGGTGTGGACGGCGTGTTCGGCAGTCCGACCGATGGCTGGCCCGCCATGGCGGTGGTGGCGAGCGTGACGCTCAGCACCGACGCCATGAGTACCGCGGGCATGGCTCTGGCAAGGAGTCTTTTCACTGTTCCCCCAGTCATTCGAACACCGCCGTGTCCGTGGGCACCGAAGCGAGTGCGTAACCGAGTAGACGGTCCACCGGCTGTCCCTCACAGCCGGGGTCTGTCGACACCATGCTGTCGCCGCCGGGAAGTGCGCAGCGGTAGACGGCACGGTTGGGCAGGCCCGCCGGAGCGGCCGTGGCGATGTAGCCGATCGGGCCGATCACGGTCTTGCCTTCACACAAGGAATCTGCCGAGACGAACTGGTCGTAACCGTTCTGGCAGCTGAACAACTGCTGCGTACCCGGTCGTGCGGCCAGTGCGAGGATGCCGTGGCTGGCTTCTGTCCGGTACGACGCCGGTGCCGCGTCCGTGGTGCTGACGTGGTCGTAGCCGTCGAGGCTGTACCGGGTGAAGTCGCCGTACGCCAGCGTGTAGCCGAGCAGGCCGTCCGCGGTGGCGCCGTCACACGTGCGTGCGTCGAAGTGATCCGTCGCCGTGTGGCAGCGGTAGAGCGGCAACGTGGGCAGGTTCGTCGGCTGGATCGTGTACACCAGGCCGAGGTCACCGACCTTCGTGTTGCCCTCGCACGCGGAGTCCAGCGACGTGAACGATTCCGCGCCCGTGCGGCAGGCGTAGATCGCCCGTGTGTTGGCTCCTGCCACGGCGAGCACGCCCAGCGCGCCGTCGAAGTGGTAACCCTCGCGGACCGCGTCCGTCTTGCCGCTGTACCGGTCGCCGGCGGCGTTCACGAACCGGCCGAGCTGGCCGGGCTTCGGTGCGCCCCAGCCGCCTCGGTCGGCGATGCGCTGGTCGGTCACCACACCGTCGGCGTAGCGGATCTCGTCCACGGTGCCCGGGAAGAAGCCGGACGGCTGGCCGTTCGTCTTCTCCCTGCCGATCACGGTCTTGCCGGTGGCGCGCCACAGCACCACGTTGTTGCGCGAGCCGACGAGCTGACCGTCGACGTACAGGCGCAGCTGCCTGCCCGCGAAGTCGTAGACACCCGTGACGTGCGTCCACTCGTTGATCTTCGGCTGCACCAGCGACGCCGCGTACACGAGCGAGGCGTTGTCGCTGTCGGACGACGCCGCGCCGAACACCCAGCGCTTGAGGTCCGGCCGGTACTGCAGCGCGAACCCGCTCATCCTGTCGCCGTCCTGGCTGACGATCGTGGCGACCTTGTCGTCACGCGAGAGCTTCGCCCAGCCGGACACCGTGAAGCTGTCCCGCATGGACAGTCCGGCCGGCGTGGTGAGCACCCCGTTCGTACCGTCGAGCTGCAAACCCTTGCCACTCACCGCGGGCACGAACGACGTGCCGCCGCTGAGCACACCCTGGGACTTGCGCCACGTGATGTCCTTCGCGGTGCCGTCATCGAACCGGTAGTAGGCCTGGTCCGCGTCGAGCACGTCGTCGTGGATCTTGCGCGCCTCACCGTCGTTGATCGCCTTGGAGTACAGGCGAACCTCGTCGATGTTGCGGCCGAAGAACGACGTCACGACGCCGTTCCACTTCGCGCGGCCGATCGACAGCGGCCCGGACGAGGGCAGCACGGTGATGCCGGTCTGCGCGACGGACAGCAGCCCGTTCACGTAAAGCCGCACCTGGTGCAGGTTCGCGTCGTAGGACATCGCGAGGTGAGTCCACTCGCCGACCGCGGCCGGCTCGGTGGAGTTGACGATGGACACCGCGTTGCCGGGGTTGTCCTTGTCGGCCGTCGGCGCGAGCACCGCCCACTTCTTCGTCACGCCGTTGTACATCAACGTGAACGCGCTCAGCCGGGACGCGTCCTGGCCCACCACGACCCGGTTCTCGGTGCCCGCGTCCGCCAGGTTCACCCACGCCGCCACGGAGAAGCTCCTGCCCGTGTCGACCGCCGGAGCCGAGGTCTCTGCGTACCCGGACGTGCCGTCGAACTGTGCGCTGGGACCGTTGCGGCCACCGCCGAAGCTCGTGCCGCCCTTGAACGTCACGTTCCGGCCGCTGCCACTGGAGTCGGTGCCGTTGTCGTCGAACTTCCACCGGCCCGCGTCCGCCACCGGCAACGCGTTGTTGCTGCCCTGGTCGGCCGGGTAGGAGTGGTAGAGCGTGGTGATCCGGTCCTTGTCGAGCAGCCCCGTGTACAGGCGCACGTCGTCGACGTCGCCCTTCCAGAACTCGTCCTGCTGGCTGTTCACCTTGCCACGGCCGATCGCGAGCCCGCCGGACGCCGGCCACGCGCTGTTGAGCGTGCCGTCGCCGACGCGGGTTCCGTTGACGTAGAGCCACATCTTCTTCACCGCGGGGTCGTACACACCGACGAGGAAGGTCCAGCCGGTGTCGGACGTCGTCGTCGAGACCGCCGCCTTGGTGATCGGCGCGTTCGGCGCGTCGGACTCCGGCATCTCGAAGACCCAGGCGCCGAGCAGGTTGTTGTCGTTGTCGACCAGGTGACCGAGCCGGAACTTGCTCGTGGTCCCGCCGTCCTGCGTCACGGCGTCGACCCGGCAGGATCGGACGACCGCGACGTCACACGGGTGTTCCGGCAGCTTCACCCAGGCGGACACGGTGAACGCCTGGTCGGTGCGCACGTCCAGCCCTGCCGTCGACGCGAACTCCGGCTTGCCGTTGAACGACACGGCGTTGCCGACCCGTCCCGGCACGAACGCGCCACCCGCCAGCGTCGCCACGCGCGAGCCGACCGAGTCGGCGGCGTTGCGGCCGCTGGACTCGTTGAACGCGTAGTTGTGCACCAGGGACAGGTCACGGCCTGCCATCGTCTGGATCTCCGAGCCGAACAGCGCCCTGGCGTAGGCAGAGACGTCGTCGATCGCGCCCTTGACGTACTCGGTGTACCCGGTCCACTTCGCCCGCCCGATCTGCAGGCCTCCTGCGGAGTTCCAGGACTGGGTGTGCGCGACGGATCCGATGAGCAGTCCGTCGACGTAGAGCAGGATCTGCTTGGCCGACGCGTCGTACACGCCTGCCAGGTGCGTCCATCGTCCAACTTGGACAGCGCCGCCGGACACCTCGTCCTTGGTGGTGCCCGCCGTCGCTGTGTCGGCGTTGAACATCGCGAAGCCCCACTTGCCGTCAGCGCGGGCCTGCAGCTTGAACGCGCTCGTCTTCGTGCCGTCCTCCGACACGACGGTCTGCGCGCTACCCGCTGCGTCGATGCGGGCCCACGCCGAGACGGAGAAGCTCCGGTCGGTGTCGATCGCATGCGGCGCGTTGACGGCCGTGATGGAGCCGTCGAGACGCAGTGCCAGGTCCGACGGGTCCGGCATGCTCGACTGGCCGCCCACGTAGTCGGGCGATCCGGCGAGAGTGCCGTTCAACGCACGTGCGGACGAGTCCTGCGTGTTGCCGTCGAGCTTCCAGGTACCGGCCGTGACGTTGTCCCTGCCGACGATGCCGCGCACCTCCTCCTCGGAGACGACCCGGCTGAACGCCCTGACCTCGTCGACAGCGCCACGCCACTGGTGGCCGACGTTGTTGTTCCACTTGCCGCGACCGATCAGCAGCTGGCCGGTGGCGTTGAAACCCTTGGTGCGCGGGCCGGAACCGGCGAGCGCACCGTTGACGTACAACCGGATCTGCTTGGCCGGTGCGTCGTAGACACCGGTCAGGTGCGTCCACGTGCCGAGCTGCGCTGGCGCCGAGCTCCACACGCCCTCGTCGGCGGGACGGTCGACGGCGTCGGCGCTCGGGAGGTAGAACTCCCACTTGCCGCCGCTGTCCGCGTTCTGCCGGTACCCCAGGTAGAAGCCGCTGATCACGGCGCCTTCCTGCGACACGGCGGCGTCCGGGTTGCCCGGTGCCAGTGCCTGGTCCTGCCTCACCCAGGCCGACACCGAGAAACTCTGGTCGGTGCGCATCGCCGGCGCTCCGGTCGACACGAAGTCGGCCGGGTCGTCGAGCTGCAGTGCGCCGTTGACCGCGCCGTTCCGCGTGAACTTCGCGTTGCCCTGCAACACACCCGCGCTGCCGCTGGAGACGGTGTTCGACGCCGTCTTGCCCTCGGTCTCATCGAACTTCCAGTAGCCGACCTGGACGTTGTCGCGGCTGACCGCGGCACGGATCTCGTTGTCCGGCACCACCCGGTCGTAGATCTTCACCTCGTCAAGTGCGCCGTCGAGGTAGTCGAGCGCGGGGTTGCCGTCCCACATCGTGCGGCCGAACCGCAGCGAGCCGGTGGTGTTGACCGGCGGATCGATCTTGGTGCGGGTAGTCGACAGCTCACCGTTGACGTAGAGGCGCAGCTGGTTCTTCGGCGCGTCCCACACGGCGGTCAGCTGAGTCCACACGCCGAGCTGCGCGGGCGTCGACGACCACGCGAAGTCCGCCCACTTGTCAGTGGTGGCCGGGTTGATCATGCCGAACGCCCAGCGGCCTCCGTTGTCAGGCCGGTACCACAGGTTGAAGCCCGCGAACCGGTCGCCGTCCTGGCTCAGCAGCGCCCGCGCGCCGGTGCCGTTGTCGACACGTGCCCAGGTGGACACGGTCAGGCTTGCGTCGGTGCGGACGGTGTTGGGCGCGGAGACGTACGCCCCGTTGCCGTCGAGGTCGATCGCGGAACCGACAGCGCCACCGGTGTACAGGGCGTTGCCGCTCACCGTGCCGTGCCGGTCGCCGACGAACGCAGTGTCCTGCGCGTTGCCCTCGAACGACCACTGCGCCAGGGGACCGTTGCCCGCCCGCACGTTGGTGTGCAGCTTCTTGACCGGGCTGCCGTGCCCGGCGCGGTCGACGCTCTGCACGTACAGGTCACGCGGCCCGTCGCCGGGCGGCAGGATGTCCAGCGTCGCCTTGCCGCCGAGCTTGTCGGCGTCGACCGGGGTCGATGGCGGGTCGTTCCAGCCGTAGAGGAAGTGGTCCACATCGGACACTCCGGCCGCGTCGAACGTGAACGAGCCCGGCACGCCCACACCGCCGTGCCAGCGGTTGTCCTCCTGGTAGAGCACGCTGCTGACGTTCGGCGCCTTGTCGACACCGACCCGGTCGACGATGAAACCGGGGCCGTCGAGCCCCGGACCGGCGGCCTCACCGTCGTCGCCGTACAAGGTCCAGTTCAGCTCGTGACCGTTCTCCTGACGGAGATCGATGTCGGTGCTGAAGATCTCGCCGGAACCGAGCGTCGGACCGTCGTGGTGCACACCGGCGTTGCCTCCGCGGACGTCCCACCTCGCGGTGAGCTGGTCGTCGTCGCCGTCGGTCAGCTTGCCCTGCAACCGGATGAAGTCGTCACCGACGTACGTCTTGCCCGCGCACCACTTGCAGGCGCGCGAAGGCGGGTCGGTGGTCAGCTCGGTGGCCTCGTCGGGCTTGGTGTTGTAGGTGACGCGGATGATCGTCTGCGCGGCGTCGTACTTGCGCCAGGCGTTCTGGTTGTTCTCGAACGCCGCCTTGACGAAGTACGCGGACCAGCCGGTCTGGTTGAGCGCCAGGTTCTCCTGCGCCGCGAGGTTCCAGCCGACGTTCTTGTAGCCGGCACAACCCTCGTAGCTCGCCTCGACCGGCTGGCTCTCGACGAACCAGCCGCCCGGCGCGTTGTTCCACGAGGTGTTCTCGTCGAACGTGTCGTTCGCCATCCACAGCTCGTGGTTGCTGGTGTCGCACTTCGGGCCGTAGACCACGGTCGCGGCCAGCTCGGCCTCGAGGATGTCCTTGCCCTCCAGGAACGACGTGTCGAACTGGTAGTACGACCGCGCGATCCCGATGCCGTTGCAGCCTGGCCACGACTGGCACAGACCGACCTTCGCCCACGTGTCGACGTCGTTGGTGCCGTACCAGTGCTTGCTGTCCGGCTTACCGCTGAAGACCTTCGTCCAGTCCTTCTGGTCGTTGGCGTAGAACGCCGGGTCGACCGTGATCGGGAACTTCGCCGCGGGATCGGTCAGCAGGGCCTTGTCCGGCACCAGGGTCATCGAGTCCGCGGTCACCTGAACCCCGACCGCGGCTTCCTTTGCCTCGGTGGCGTCCCACATCATGGCAGGAGGTGTCTTGAAGACGACACCGGCGCCGTCGAACGCCTCAAGGGAGCCCTTGTCGGTCCCGCGCACGTTCAGGCCGTCCGCCTTGAGTCCGAACTGGACGGCCGTGAGCTTCGCGGCCGCCTCCGCGTTCTTGACGACGAGGTGCTCCACGGCGCCCTGTCCGGTCGCCTTGAGCACGAGGTCGACGCCGGGCAGGATCTCGGCGTAGGTGGCGGTCGCGCCGTCGAGCACCGGCTTGGGCAGCTCGCCCGGCCAGGTCAGCGAGACGGAACGGCCGGTGGCGCCGTAGGTGAGCAGCGGGGTCTTGCCGCCGCCGGAGAACCTGACGTCCGTCGTGACGGCCTTCGGCGCGACCGCGCCGTCCTGGCCGGTGGAGAGCGTCGGGTCGATGTCGACCCACTTGCCGCCGCGCAACGCCTTGGTCGGCAGGGCGGAGATCTCCGCCTTGAGCGTGCCGTTGGGCTGCGCGGCGACCTCGCGGGTCGCGGTGTCGAGCGACGTGACGTGCACGGGCTCGTGCTGGCGCCGTGCCGCCGCGAGTGCGGTACCGGTGTCGGCTGCCTCGGTGATGCGTTCGGCTTTCGCCGTCCCCTGTTCCCCGAACCACGATGCGGACGGCACGGCGACGATCGTCGCGGCCGCCAGTACGGCCACGAGACCGGCGGTGAGCCGTCTCAGGTCGCGTTGAGGTGATGACTGGCTACTACTCACGGCACGAACCCCCTGGTGTGAAAACACAGCCGTGCAGACAGCGCGAGGGTTCATTCAGGGCGTTGCGAGAACGTTGCAGCCGCGTTGAGTAGCAGGTCAAAGGCATCGTGAGTGGTTTCCGTCGCCGGAACGAC
>JAVXWK010000147.1:0-6357 GCA_032230575.1 Pseudonocardiales bacterium
CCAACTTCCCGGCGAAATCGCCGCCGCGCCGGAGGCGCGGCAATCAGGACCTGCGCAGGCGCTTGGTCTT
This sequence comes from Pseudonocardiales bacterium, assembly GCA_032230575.1. Taxonomy (GTDB): domain Bacteria; phylum Actinomycetota; class Actinomycetes; order Mycobacteriales; family Pseudonocardiaceae; genus Lentzea. The sequence continues at coordinate 71 of JAVXWK010000147.1, forward strand.
GCGCGGAGGAGGCAGCGCTCCCTCGGCGCGCAACCGGGCGGCGTGGGCGGCCAGCGCGTCGACCAGCGCGGGCACGTTCGCCTCCTCGGGCTGCACGTCGACCCGGAGGCCGAACTCCCGCGCCGTCTCGGCGGTCTGCGGGCCGATGCACGCGACGAGCGTGCGGGCGTGCGGCTTGCCCGCGATGCCGACCAGGTTCCGCACGGTCGACGACGAGGTGAAGCACACCGCGTCGAAGCCACCGGACTTGATCATCTCGCGGGTGTCGGCGGGCGGCGGGGCCGCACGCACGGTGCGGTACGCCGTCACGTCGTCGATCTCCCAGCCACGCTCGCGAAGGCCTGCGGCCAGCGTCTCGGTGGCGATGTCGGCCCGCGGCAGCAGCACGCGGTCGACCGGGTCGAGGATGTCGTCGTAGGGCGGGAAGTCGTTGAGGAGACCCTCGGACGACTGCTCACCGGACGGCACGAGCTCGGGGATGATGCCGAACGAGCGCACCTTCGCGGCCGTGGCCTCGCCGACGCAGGCGATCTTCACGCCGGAGAACGCACGAGCGTCCAGGCCGAACTCGCGGAACTTCTCCCACACCGCGCGCACGGCGTTGGTCGAGGTGAAGACGACCCACTGGTAGCGGCCGTCGACCAGACCCTTCACCGAACGCTCCATCTGAGCGGGGCTGCGGGGCGGCTCGACGGAGATCGTCGGCACCTCGACGGCGATTGCGCCGTGGGAGTGCAGCCGCTCGCTCATCGCGCCGGCCTGCTCCTTGGTCCGCGGGACCAGCACGCGCCAGCCGTACAGCGCCCGCGACTCCCACCAGGAGAGCTTCGAACGCGCCGCGGCGGCGGCACCGACCGTGACGACCAGCGGGCCGCTCAGCTCACCGGCGTCGGCGGCCAGCGAGGCCAGCGTCGTGTCGATGGTGCGCTGCTGGAAGCCGGTGCCCTCGGCGGTCACGGCGACCGGCGTCTGGGACGCCAGGCCGTTCTCGACCAGGTTGGACGCCGCCTCGGCGAGGTGCGAGCCGGTCGCGTGCAGGACGAGCGTGCCGGGCGCGCCGGCGAGGCCTGCCCAGTCGCTCACCGCGCGCACGTCGACCTCGGTGTGCACGCCACCGAGCGCGACACCCGCGTAGGCGGGCACCGCGGTACCGGAAGGAACGCCGGGAACGACGTCGAACGGGATCGTCGACTTCGCGACCGCCTGCGCTTCCTTCACGACCGAGTCGAGTGTCAGCGGGTCGCCCGCGACGAGACGAACGACTGTCGCGCCGTTGCGCGCCTCGTTCACCAGGTCCTTGGCCACGTCGGCGGACTCGCCGACAGCGGGGCGGACCTCGACTCCCTCGGCCACGGTCGCGAGGACGTCGGAGGGGACGTCTGGATCGGTGACCACGAGCTCCGCACGGGTGAGCAAGTCGTGGGCCCGGACCGTGAGCAGCCCGGTGTCGCCTGGGCCGGAGCCCACGAAGGCGATGCGTCCGGGGGTCTTGCGTGCGCGGGTCATCAGGGCACTCCCCATCGATTACGCCTCTGGACCGCTGAGAACCGCGGCCCCGAGGTCGAGCAACTCGGCGGCCAGCGCCCGGCCGAGTCCCTCAGCTTCGGTCAAGTCACCGGTGGCGGACGCACGGAGGAGATCGTTCTCCGGCGTCGCTGCGACCCCGCGCAGGGAAAGTCGGTACACGACCTTCCCCTCGTCGTCGAGGTCTTCCACCACATCGGCCAGCGCGCCGACCGGCGCGCTGCAGCCCGCCTCGAGCGCGGCCAGCATGGCGCGCTCAGCGGTCACAGCGGCCCGGCTGGCCGAATCGTCCAAAGTGGACTGGATCAGGTGCTCGGCATCGACGTCGTCGATCCGGCACTCGACTGCCAACGCACCCTGCGCGGGTGCGGGAAGCATCTGGATGGGCTCCAGGTTCTCGGTGATCTCGCTCGTGCGACCGAGGCGCGAGATGCCGGCGCGAGCCAGCACCACGGCGTCGAGCTCGCCATTTTTGACCTTGCCGATGCGGGTGTCCACGTTGCCGCGCAACGGAACTATGGTCAGCCCGAGGCCGAGAGCCTCCAGCTGGGCCGCACGGCGCGGGGAACCGGTGCCCACAGTGGACCCCGGCGGCAGCTCGCCGAGCGTGAGACCGTCACGCGCCACGAGGGCGTCGCGCGGGTCTTCGCGCTGGGGCACCGCCGCGAGCACCAGACGGGGGTCCGGCGCCGTGGGGAGGTCCTTGTAGGAGTGGACGGCGATGTCGATCTCGCCGGACGCGAGCGCGTCGCGCAGGGCCGACGTGAAGACGCCGATGCCGATCTGCGCGATGGGTGCGTCGGACAGGTCGCCCGGCGTCTTGATGACGACGATCTCGACCTGAGCTCCGGCAGCTTTGAGCGCCTCGGCCACGGTCCCCGTCTGCGCGAGCGCCAGTGCGCTGCCTCGGGTACCGATCCGTAGGGTGCGGGTCACCGCGTTTCACCATCCACAGAAGACTTCTTGGTCTGACTGACCGTCCCAGGCGTCTGGGGGTCGAGCCCGAACAGTTCGCGGAGAGCCTCCGCGTAGCCCGTACCACCGGGCGAGGAGGCGAGCTCCTTCACCCTGACGGTCGGCGTGTGCAGGAGCTTGTCTACAACGCGGCGCACCGTCTTGGCCAATTCACCGCGTGTTGCGGGGTCCAGTTCGGGAAGTCGCGAATCAAGGCGGAGCAGTTCGGCGTCGACCACCTCGGCGGCCCGCTTGCGCAGCGCCGTGACGGTCGGGGTGACCTCGGCGGAGCGCTGGCTCGCGAGGTACGCCTTCACCTCGTCGGCGACCAGCTGGGCCGCCATCCGCGCGTCCACGCCCGCGGGGGCGTCCGAGAGGCGCCGCTGCAGCGTTTCCAGGTCCACCACACGAACGTTCGGCAGCGCGGCCGCGGCCGGGTCGACGTCCTTGGGCAGGCCGAGGTCGCACACGACGAGCGGGCGCGACCGCGTGCTGATCATGTCCGCGCGGACGACCGTGTCGACCGACCCGGTGCACGCGAAGACGATGTCCGCGAGATCGAGCTCGCCGGCCAGCCGAGAGAGGTCGACAGCCGTCGCAGGGACGCCCTCCGACCTCAGTGACGTGGCCAAACGCACACCGTTGGCCTGCGTCCGGTTGGCGATGACGACCTCGCCGACGCCCGCCCGGCGCAGGTGCGCGGCGGCCAGGCCGCCCATCGCTCCGGCGCCGACGAGCAGGGCGCGCTTGCCCACGAGGGTGCCGAGCGCGGCCTCCGCGTCACCGAGCGCCTCGGACACGACCGACGCACCCGCGTGGTCGATACCGGTCTCGGTGTGCACGCGCTTGCCGACGCGCAGCGCGTTCTGGGTGAGCTCGTGGACGGTCCTGCCGACGGTGCCCGCCTCGTCCGCCGCCGCGTACGCACCGCGCAGCTGGCCGAGGATCTGGGACTCGCCGACGACCATCGAGTCGAGACCGGCCGCGACGGAGAACAGGTGCTCCACGGCAGCGGCGGCGTAATGCACGTAAAAGTGTTCGTAGAGCGACTGCGGGTCGACCTGGGCGTGCTGCGCGAGCACGTCGACGACCTCGGACATGCCGCCGTGGAACGACTCGACGACGGCGTAGACCTCGACCCTGTTGCAGGTCGACAGGACCATCGCCTCGGAGACGCTGGGGGCGGCGAGCAGCTGGCCGAGGACCTTGGGCAGGTCCGGCTCGGCCACGGTGACGCGTTCCAGTACCGGGACCGGGGCGGTGCGGTGCGACAGACCGACTACGAGCACACTCATGTACTCACCACGTCTGCCGGAGCCGTCTGGCTCACGCTCACGGGCGAATCACCATCCCGTCCACCGAGTCCGTTGTTGCCGACCGAGACGCTGCCCGCGTTGTGCACAGCCTCGTCCGCACGTCGAGCGACGTGGAACGACAGGATCTGCATCTCGACCGCCAAGTCAACCTTGCGCACCTCGACGTTGTCTGGAACCTGAAGGACAACTGGTGCAAAGTTCAGAATGCACTGGACGCCCGCAGATACCAAACGGTCGCAAACTGACTGGGCGGCGGGCGGCGGCGTCGCGATCACGCCGATCGAGACCTCGCGCTCCACGCACACGGCGGTGATGTCGTCGATGTGACTGACGGGAATGCCCCCAACAGGGATTCCTACGAGATCCTCGTCCACGTCGAACAGCGCGGTGACCGGGAAACCACGGCCGGGGAACCCGCCGTAGTTGGCCAGAGCGTGACCAAGGTTACCGATGCCGACGACCGCGACGGAGTGGTTGCGCGTGAGGCCGAGGATGCGCTCGATGTGGCTCACGAGGACCTCGACGTCGTAGCCGACACCCCTCGTGCCGTACGAGCCGATGTAGCTCAGGTCCTTGCGGAGCTTGGCCGCGTTGACGCCGGCGGCCTGGCTGAGCTCCTCGCTGGAGACGGCCGTGACGCCCTGGTCCGCCATGCCGGACAGCACGCGGAGGTACACGGCGAGCCTGGCCACCGCTGCCTCGGGAATCGCGCGGGCGCGCTCCCTGTCGGCAGGCTCCAGAGGGGTGGCAGTCGTCTCACCTTCGCCCCGCTGTGATGCCACGCTCTCCGACCTCCGGGTGTGCTTCACCGCAGGGACCCCGCGGCGTTGGTGATGCTCACACCGTACCGCTTGTGAACGCATGCACAAAGTCGGCTGGATGGCGCTTCCGGAGCAGTGACAGCGCTGGTCACAGGGCGTGACCAGCGCTGGATCAGTTCTTGATCACTACGGGGTGAGCGCCTTGCCGATCACGAACGCGGTGGCGTTCTTGGTCGGGATGTTGCCGCGCACGACCGGTGCGCCGTTCACCGTGAGGTTGTCACCGGATCCCGCGATGGGCGGATTCGGTTTTGGTTCTGCCGGCTCTGCCCGGTCTACTGCACTGTGAAAGAAATCGAGTGCCAGCCCGTGGCACCGTCAGGAATCGGGTCCAGGCGCGCCTGATCCTGGGTGAAACCGCTTTTGTCGGTCGCCCGGCACTCGACCGTGTGGCTTCCGGGCTTCAAGTCGAGCTCGAGGCGCCACATGCGCCACGTGCTGTCGCTGACGTCCGCACCCAGCTCGGCTTCCTGCCACGGGCCGCCGTCCGCTCTGACCTCCACCTTGGCCACGCCTTTCGGCTGGGCCCATGCGGTTCCGGCGACCATCGTCCTGCCCTGGATTTTGCCGAGGCCCTTCGGGCGGTCGATCCGCGACATTGTTTTGATCGGCGCTCTGGCGGCCCAGCCGCGTGGAATCCAGTAACCCTGTTCTTTGGCGAACGTGGTCACGTTGAGGTCGGTCACCCATTTGGTCGCCGATACGTAGCCGTACAGACCGGGGACGACCAGTCGCGCCGGGAATCCGTGCTCGGCCGGCAGCGGTTCGCCGTTCATGCCGATGGCGATCAGGCCTCGTTCCAGGACGTAGTCGAGGGGGCTGCCCGCGGTGAAGCCGTCGTCGCTGGTGCTGAAGAGCTGGTCGGCGCCTGACTGCACGCCGGCTTCCCTCAGGACGTCGCCGATCCTGATGCCGATGAAGTTGGCGTTGCTGATGTACGGCCCGCCCACGTCGTTGGAGACGCAGGTCAGGGTGACGGTCTCCTCGATGAGGTCCCTTTGGCGGATCTCGTCGAAGGTCAGGACCATCGGACGGTCGACCATGCCGTGGACTCTCAGGGTCCACTCCTCGGCGCGGATCCTCGGGACGCTCAGGGCGGTGTCGATGCGGTAGAAGTCCCTGCCGCTGGTGATGAAGGACGGGGTGCCGTCGCTCGCGAAGTCGGCGTTGATCGGGATCTCGGGTGCCTTCGTCTTCGGCGTCAGGTCGCCGATGGCACGCCTGGAGCCTTCTACGTCTGTGCGGCTGCCGAGGAACTGGCCCGCCGCGCCCGCCACGACAGCGAGCCCGGCCGTGATCAGGAACCCTCGGCGCGATTCGTCCTGGTGGACCTCTTTGTGCAGGTAGCGGAAGACGTAGACGCCCGCGGCGAGGCTGACGAGCGGGGCCAGGACGCTGAGCTGGCCTGTGTCCGGCCTGGTGAGGACCGCCGCGATGCCCACCAGGCCGAGGACGATCGCCACGACGGTTCCTGGGGTGGGACTGTTTCTGCTGGCCAGACCGGCTGCAATTCCTATGCCCGCGATCACCACGGCCATGCCTGTGAGCAGAACCAGCTTGTCGTTGGTGCCGAAGGTGGTGACCGCGAATTCCTTCAGCCAGGACGGGGTCAGGTCGATCGCGGCGTTGCCCACAGCCAGGTACGGCGATGCGCTCAAACCCACGAAGGCGG
>JAVXWK010000207.1:0-7590 GCA_032230575.1 Pseudonocardiales bacterium
ACGGCTCCTTCGGCGATGTAGATCAGGCCGACCACGATCGTCGATCCGGCCGGCCAGAGCACGGTTTGCAGCTCGGGTTTGTCGAACACGGTGCTCAGCCCGGTGATCGCCAGCCCCAGCGCCACGAACCCGGTCACCCAGGCGGTGCCGACGAGCTTCTCCGCACGGCGCCGATCTGGCGAAGCCGTGCGTTGGACGTGCAACGACACCCTCGTGGCCAGGATCGTGCCGACGACGAGCCCGCCACCGAGGAGTCCGATCGGGAGCCACGAAGGCATGACCAGCGCGCCGGACTTGGACAGCAGCGCGGAACCGTGGCCGAAGACGTAGGCGAACGCGAAGACGAGGTAGGCGGCGATCATGGCAAGACCTCCAGAGATGTGAGCAGGCGTGTGGTGACTGCGGAGAGCTGAGCTGTGCGGCGGCTGGAAGCCCACTGGTGGGCGAGACCGTGCAGGCCCAACCAGAGCGCGGTGTTGCCTTCGAACAACCGGACCGCCGGTTCGGCGAGGTCGGCCGCACCGAACATCACGCGGTAGCGGCGAGGGTGTCGCGAAGCGAAGTCCAGGTAGGCGAGGCCTGCCGCACGGACGTCGGGAGCACCGAGGACAACGGCGGAGAGTTCGGCGAAAGCCTTGCGGCACACGGCCAGCAGGATCGCCGGTGCATCGGGGAAGTGCTGGTAGATCGACGAGGTGGGGAGATCCGCCTCACGGGACACGGCTCGCAGCGTCACGGCGTGGTCCCGGTCGACCAGGGCGGTCGCCGCCGCGACGATGAGCTGCCTCACGGCTCCGGGACGATGACGACTTTGCCGAGAACGGTGCGCGACTCGGCCAGCGCCAGCGCGGAAGCGGCTTCGGACAACGGGATCCGCGCGGCGATCTGCGGCGTCAGCACACCGTCGCCGACCAGCCGCAGCACGGCGGAGAGGTCGTCACGAAGACGCGCGCGGAACGCGGCGGGACGGAAACGCTTGCCCGCCCAGAAGTTGTAGAAGCCCGCGCGCTTGCCGTTGGGCAGCAGGTTCCACAGCATCAGCCGGCCGAACAGCTTGAGCACCGGCAACATCGCGTTGCCCGGCTCGTCCTTCGTGGCGGCCGAACCGTAGTTGACCAGCGCGCCACCGCGGCGCAGCAACCTCCAGGAGTCGTGCAGGGCGGGGCCGCCGACGTGGTCGAACACCGCGTCCACACCGTCGGGCGCGATCTCGTGGATCCGGTCGTACATCTGGGGGTCGCGGTAGTCGACGGGAATCGCACCGAGCTCGCGCACCGCGTCGTGGTGGCGGGCCGAAGCCGTGCCGATCACCCTGATTCCGGCGTGGCGAGCCAGCTGCACCAACGTCGAGCCCACGCCACCGTTCGCGCCCAGCACGACGATCGTGTCGCCGCGCTTGACCTTCGCGGTCCGGTACATCATCTGCCACGCCGTGACTCCGTTGACCACAACGGTTTCCGCGGCGGCCGCGTCCACTCCGTCCGGCACCGGCACCAGGTCGGCGGCCTCGACGATCAGGTGGCTGGCCCACCCGCCGACCTTGGTGACCGCGGCGAACCGGTGCAGCTTCAGGCCGGCGTCGACTCCGGGACCGGTGGCGACGACCGTGCCCACCACGTCGTAACCGGGCACGAACGGGAACGGCGGCTGGTCGAAGTACTTGCCGAGGCGCATCTGCTGCTCCGCGAACGAGACGCCGGTGGCGTCCATCCGCAGGACGACCTGGCCCTCACCCGGCGCGGGCAGCTCGCGGACCTGCACCTGCAGGCCGTCGGGCTCGACGATGCCCGGCAGGACGATCTCGGTGGTGGTGGCGATGGTGGCGTTCATCTGCGAGCTCCTCAGGTCTTCGACGTGCTGACAGACGTAAGCTAACGCCCGTAAGTCTACGAACGCAAGACCTAACACCGATAAACTTTCAGGTGTATGGTTACGCGTGTGACGAGCACCGAACCGCGCAAGCGCAACCGCCGGGGTGAAGGCGGCAAACTGCGGGAAGAGATCATCGCCGCGGCCGTGGCCCTGCTGGACGAGGGCGGCGACGAACGCGCGGTCACGCTGCGTTCGGTCGCACGCAGGGCGGGAATCGCCGCGCCGTCGATCTACGCGCATTTCGCGGACCAGCCGTCGATCATGCTGGCGGTCGTCCAGCAGGAGATGGACCGCCTGGCCGCGGCGTTGCGCGAAGCCAACGACAACGCGGGCGACGACGCGCGCACCAGGCTCTTCGCGGTCTGCCGCGCCTACCTGGACCTCGCCCAGGAACACCCGCAGCGCTACCGGATCATGTTCGGCGGCCTGTGGACGCCGTCGGTCGACTCCTCGATCACCGACGCCGACCTGGACTCACTGGGCGCCGAGGCCCTCACGTTGCTCGCCGATGTGCTCAGCGCGTGTGTGGAGGCCGGGATCGCGCACGGCAGCGACGACCTCTACGGCGACGCGGTGGCGTTGTGGCTGGGGTTGCACGGACTTGCGCACCAACGAGCCGTGGTGCGCAAGATGCCAGGCCCGTCCGACGTGGCGGAACGGCTGATCACCGCGCTGGCGCACCTGAAGTCAGGGAGCCTCGAACAGCGTTGACACCGACTCGCCGACGTTGATCCGCCGCATCGCCTCGGCCATCGCCGGCGCGATCGACAGCACCTTCAACTTCGGCACGACCTTCTCGGCCGGGATCGGCACCGTGTTCGTGGCGACGATCTCCAACACGTCATCGAACGCTTGGAGCCGCTCCAAGGCGCCAGAAGAAAACAGCCCGTGCGTGCAAGCGACCCGAATCGACCCGGCCCCTCGCTCCCGCAGCTTGTCCAGCAGCTCGATCACCGTCGACCCCTTGGCGATCTCGTCGTCCAGCACGATCACATCGCGCCCGGCGACATCACCGATCACCGTGGAGATCTGGACCTTGTCGTCCGCGAACCGCTGCTTCGCCCCAGCCGCGACGGGCAGCCCCAGGATCCGAGCGAAGTGCGCGGCCTCCTTGGCGTTCCCCAGATCCGGTGACACCACGACGGTGTTCGACAGGTCGTAGGCCGAGAAGTGCGCCGCCAGCTCGCGCAGAGCGTGCAGGTGATCAACAGGAACCGAGAAGAACCCGTGCACCTGAGGTGAGTGCAACGTCATCGCCAGCACCCGCGACGCCCCCGCCGCCACCATCAGGTCGGCGACCAGCCGCCCGCCGATCGAGATCCGCGGCGCGTCCTTCTTGTCCGAGCGCGCGTACGCGTAGTGCGGCAGCACAACGGTCGTGCGCGCGGCGGAGGCGCCACGGGCAGCGTCCAGCATCAGCAGAAGTTCGACGAGGTGTTCCTGCACCGGCGGCACCAGTGGCTGGATCAGGAACACGTCCCGTTCCCGGCAGTTCGCCTGCAGCTGCACCTCGAGGCAGTCGTTGGCGAACCGGGTCAGGCGGCTGGGTGAGAGGTCGACTCCGAGATGACCACAGATCTCGGCGGCAAGAGACGGGTGGGCAGAACCACTGAAGACAGCGATGTCACGCACCCGCAGAACCTACTCGACGACCAGGACCAGCTTGCCGTCCTGGAAGAACGGGGTGAGGTTCCCGCGCGTGTCGACCGTGTGGGTGCCGCGCGGTAAAACGGCCTCGATGGCCGTGAACGCGAGGATGTCCGACACGCCGTGACGGCCGCGCAACGACCGTTGGCCCTGGTACCGCAGAGCGCGCCCCTCGCGGCGGTATTGGTGGGACTCAGCAGCAACGGAGGCGCCTGCTCGAAGCGCCTCCGGTCCTACCAGCCGCCCCGATGACGCGCCACGTACCGCGACTCCGAAACCCTGCTGGACCAGCGAGCTCACCACTGCGTCCGACGGGGGCACCGGCACCAGGAAGGACATCGCGTAGTGCTGCTCGACCTCGTGCACCACGACGGTTCGCGCCGTGGTCAGCAACGTGTCGTGCAGCTCCAGAGCAATCTTCTCCGCTTCCCAGCGGTTTTCGTAGCCGGCGTCGACGCCGATGAAGGTGCTGGTCACCTGACCTCCACGAAGATCGGGTTGGTGTAGCACCACAGGTCCTCCCACGGGTTCGCGGCTCCCGGAGTGTCCGCCTGCGGTTCGAACGCGCCGCGGTTGCCGTCGGTTCCGCGCAACCGGAGGTAAAAAGGCTCCCGGACGTTGCGGAACGTGTGCGTGAAGACCGCATAGTGCCAGCGCGGCTCATAGGAGCGCTCGACCTTCACATGTGGCGTGGACAACGTTTCGGATGACGTTGGACCGGTAACCGCACCCTTGATGAGGTCCAAACGGCGCAATCGGGGGATGAACCCAGCACTGTTCGGGCGGGTTGCCAAACGTACCTTGACCAGCACAGTCACGTCAGATCCACGGCGCACGCGCAGCCGCTCGCCGAGCGTCGCGGATCCGCCGGATGCGTAAACGTCGAACTGCAGATCATCGACCAGCCCACCGTGCGAAACCCAGGCCCGACCGGCCCGCAGACCCTCCATCACGGCGCCGCGGGTTCGTCGAGAAGCTCCCACGACCGTGCGCGAAAATTCGCACGGGTAGAAGTCGACGTACGGCGGCAGCACCTGGGGCGGGCCGACGTCGAGCGGGTCGAGGTGCTTGCCGAAGACGTCGAACTGGTCGCCCGGCTCCGGCACGCGGACGACCGTGTCGCGCGAGTTGAAGTGCGAGTCGGAGTTCGACGTGATCCACCAGCCGCGGCCCTCGGCGAGCAGTGAGTCCCACACACCGCCGACCTTCGCCGTCATCCAGTCGAAGCCGCCGTAGGTCTTGTACGCCTCGGGCGGGCAGGGCGCGTAGGAGTTGGAGCCGGGGCTGTTCGCGTAACCGCCGCGGTGGCCGCCGGGACCGCGCAACGGGTCGCCGTCGCCCTGTGCGCCGGGTGCGCCTTCCATGCCGACAACGATGTCCGGAGCCAGGTCGCGCATGTTCCGCAGCTCGTGGGGAGCCACACGGCCGTTGCGCATCGGGTGGTTCACGAACACCAGCGCCGACTTCATGGTGCCGTTGCGGATCTTGGTCTGGAGCCAGCGAACGGCATCCAGCGCCTTCTTCTCGTTGGCGGGGTTCGAGGCCTCCTGCCCGTTCAGCCGCCAGTCGAACTGCCGCTCGAAGTCGCGCAGCACACCGGCCTCGTCACGGCAGTCCTCGAGGAACAGGGTCGCGTGCTCGGCGCCGGGCACGTTCCACTCCATGCCGTGCCACAGCAACAGTTGCGGGAACTTCCGCTGCGCCCGCTCGATGTCCGCGGCTGTCGCCTCGACGGAGTGCGCCTCGTGCGAAGCGTGGCCGTGGTCGGTGATCACGAGCCAGTCCGTGCCGTGCCGCAACGCACCGCGGATCTGCTGCTCGATCGTGTACATGCCGTCGTACGAGTACTGCGTGTGCGTGTGGTGGTCGCCGGAAAGCCAGTGATAGCGGGAAGACGCGGAGGCTTGGTCCGTGCCCAGCATCCCCGCGACACCCAGCACACTCGCGCCCTGCAAGAAACGTCTGCGGGCTACTTCGGACACGGCTGATCCTCCACACGACTGGTCGGGGTTCGTGGAGGCTAGACCGATCGGGTGAGACGCAGGTAGCCACTGAATGGCTGGCGAGCGAACACCTAGATCGGGAGCAGGTCCACCCAGTCGAGGAACGGCAACGCGCCCGTGCCCTGCAACGCCGCCAGCCCCAGCCAGATAGACAGGATCGTCACGATCGGCCCGACGATCGCCAGCTCCACCACGCCACCGGTCTTCATCCGCATGATCTTCGGCGGAGCGACCGGGAACCACGTCTTGCCCATGATCGGGATCGGCCACAGCATCGGGCAGCCCTGCTCGGTGATCGCGTCGCCGACGTAGTGCGCGAAACACCCGACACCGACCGCGATCCCGCACGCGGCGGCCGATGCGTTCGTCTGCGAGGTCCACGCGATCATCGCCCAGGTGATCCCCGCGGACACCACTGTGATCATCAGCGCGTCCTGCTTGGGGTTCCAGTCGTTCAGGATCCCGCGCACCGCGAGGCCGGCGAACACGAACATCAGCACCGGCAGTGCCCACTTCTGGCTGTTCTGCACGACGGCGGTGGTGAAGACGGCGGCGAGCAACGCGAAGACGAGCGTGTGCGTGAGACCGCGATGTCCGCCGTCTCGCTTGGAATCCTTCTTCAGCCGTGTTGTCCGGTAGACGAAGCCGCTCACCACGTTGATGCCGGCCGACAGCCCGCCGCTCAATGCTCCGAACGTGCGCGAGATGGTCGATCCGGGGTGGTCGAGGTCGGGCAGAAGTGCCGCTCCAGTAGCGAGAACCGCGCCAACGGCCCAGCTCTGCGGCGAAAGGTGGCCGATCGGGTGAGTCGAGGCGAGGGCGGTGACGGCGCTCCAGGCGAGCAGCCCGCTCATCGCATGTGTTGGCCCAGTTGACACTTATGCCCCTTCTGATGATCACCCGATGGTCGGAACAGTAGACGTAGGTATCAGGCGTTCGAGCCGAAACTCCATATGTCCGGACAACTGATCCCTGATGAATGGAGCACGGACATGGCGCAGGTTTGGCTCATCACCGGCAGTTCCCGCGGCATCGGCCGTCAGACGGCCGAAGCGGTGCTCGCCGCCGGGCACCAGCTCGTCGCGACCGCCCGCAACCCGCGCGATCTCGACGACCTCGTCTCTCAACACGGCGACCGGGTCAGATCTGTTGCACTGGACGTGCGTGACGCCGACCAGGCAAGGCGAGCCGTGGCAACCGCCGTGAGCGAGTTCGGCCGTCTCGACGTCGTCGTGAACAACGCGGGCGCCGGCCGGATCACGTCGATCGAGGAGTGCTCGGAGGCCGACTTCCGCGACCAGCTGGAGATCAACCTCATGGGCGTCGTCAACGTCACGAAGGCCGCGCTGCCGGTCCTGCGCGCCCAGCGGTCCGGCCACTTCCTGCAGATCGGCTCGACCGCGGGCCACACGGCCCTGGGCGGCGGGCTCGCGCCGTACGTGATGGCCAAGTACGCGCTGCGGGGCTTCACGGAGTCGCTGGCCGCCGAGTGCGCGCAGTTCGGGGTCAGGGCGACGATCGTCGAGCTCGGCGGGTTCCAGACGGACTGGACCGGCCCCTCTCTGGTGGTGACCGAGCCGGGAGAGGACTACGTTCCGTCTGTCGGGGCCCTCCTCGACATGATGCGTGGCGCGCACGGCAACATGCCTGGTGATCCGGCCAGGGCGGCACGCGTCATGCTCGACGTGGTAGCCATGGACGAACCTCCGTTGAGCCTGCTGCTGGGCGGCGACGCGGTGGACATGGTGCGCATGGCGGACCAGGCACGAAACGCTGAAATCGACAAGTGGGAGCACGTGAGCCGCTCGACGGACTTCGACTCCGAACCGGTGTAACCAGGGTCGCAGGCACACCTCGGCGGTTTACCAGTACGCTTGTCTTGCTTGCATCGTCGCGAGAGGAGCGCCCGGAGTTATGGGCAAGATCAAGGTTCAGGGCACCGTCGTCGAGCTCGACGGCGACGAGATGACCCGGATCATCTGGCAGTTCATCAAGGACAAGCTGATCCACCCGTACCTGGACGTCACCCTTGAGTACTACGACCTGGGCATCGAGCACCGGGACGCTA
>JAVXWK010000232.1:0-2904 GCA_032230575.1 Pseudonocardiales bacterium
CCGTGGCCTGGGCGCCGAAGTCATCGAGGCGGCCACGCTCGGCGACCTGGGGCGGTTGCACGAGGAGCTGCGCGACTTCCCCGCCGCCCTGGCGTGCCACGAGGCCGCCCTGAAGATCCACGTGCGCGTCGGCAACCAGCTCCGCGAGGCCCGCGACCACCTCTGCATCGCCTACGTGTGCCGCGACATGGGCTTCTACGAACGAATGCGCGCCGAGTACACCCGCGCGTTCGCGATGCTCGAGGAGCTCAACCCGGTCGAGGTGGAATCGGAACGGGCGGCGTTCGGCGCGCTGCCGAGCTAGGTCGCGGGGTACACCGGTATCGGCCCGGTGTACGGCGCAGGCACGATCTCGCCGCTCTCCTCGACCTCGAACGACATGGCGGGGTACCGCTCCTCCAACTGCCGCGCGAGATCGTCCGGCGGGTTCATCGCGCCCACCCGGACACCTGATCCGTCGACGGCCGGCCCGGCCTGCACGATCCCGACGCCGCGCGCCTTCCAGTACTCGGTGTCGTCCATGACCCGCGTGACGTGCTCGGCCATCTCGGCCCGCGTGTACCTGGCGTCGTGGAACTCGATATGCGCGTACGGCGCGGCGTTGTGCACCGCTTCTTCGAGCCTCGGGTCCGGTCTCCGGTAGATGACGATCATCGGGACGTCACCGCGGATCTCCAGCCCGGCGTACGTGCTCGTGAACTCCTTCTCCAGCAGCGGTTGGATCACGTCGGCGGCCTTGGTCAGCACCGGGTCGTTCATCGGCGTGGTCAGCGGAGTGAGCAGCTCGGGTTCCCGGCGGTTGTTCCCGCAGGACGTCACAGCCACCAGCATCAACACCAGCAGGACACGTCTCCCCATGGCTCATAGGACGGATCCGGGAGCCTCAGAAGTTGCCCGCCTTCCAGAACGCGATGCCGGAACCGCCACGAACGGCATCACCCCGCCACGGCAGTGCGACGCGGCCGATCCGCTTGGCGTCGCTAAGCAGCATTCCGCAACGCGTTGTAGGCCTTGAAGAGCTCGTCCCACGCCTTGCTGCAACGGGCGTCGAGGCGGCCGTCGGCGCTCGTCCCACCCGACGCGAACCACGGCTCGCACGGCCCGATCTCGGTGAGGGCCTTGCGGATCTGCTCGATGGCGGAGCGGCTCTGCGGTGGCAGCTTGCCGGCCTGCTTGGAGACCTCGTCGACCACGCCTGTCACGTCCGGCATGAGGTGGGCGCAGTTGTCCGCGCTCTCGACGGGTTCGCCTCGCAGCCTGGGGACGCATTCGGTGAGCAGGATGCCGATGGCGTCGAGCCGGGGTTGCAGCTCCGGCAACGGGGAGGCCGACGACGAGGTCGGCACTGGGGTGATCGTGGGCAGGGACGTCGTCCCGGTACCGCATCCGACCAGCAGGAACACCAGCGCAATGGCGGAAGAGCGCATGGCCCCACAGCGTAACCACCCGCGAAAACCGCCAGAACCGGGGTGGGCTCTGGCGGCTTTCACACTCAAAGATCAGGCGTGGATCAGGCCCGGAGATCAAACACCGATGTAGGACTTCACGCCGTCCGGGAAACCGAGAGCCGCGGTGTCGCGGACGTCGTCGCTCACGACGGCGGACTTGCCCTTGCAGCCCGGCTCGGACCAGATCTTGACGCTGCCGTCGGTGGTCAGCGACGGGAACCCGCCCCGCAGGTCGTTGCACTTGGCCTCGGGCTTCACACCGGTGGCGAAGTTGTTGCCGCTGAAGTCGTCGAAGTTCTTGCCGCTGAAGAAGGTGACGGAACCGGCCGGCTTGGCACCGGGCGCGGTCGCGGGGGTGGTGGCCGGGGCCTCGGCGGGAGCGGTGGCGCGCTTGCCCTCGGGGTTGATCACGAACCACTTGTTGCCGACGTTCTGGCCCTTGATGTCACCGGGCTTCTCGTCCTTGGTGAACAGGTAGATCGGGCGACCACCGATCGTGACCTGGGTGGTCCTGCCGTCCTTGCGCTTGATGAAGCCGATGTTCTCCCGCTTGATGCCGGGGAAGAAGAGCCTGGTGCCCTTGGCGACGGTGATCGGCGTCCACGTCTTCTCGCAGTCACCGTTGCAGTTGGACACTCCGCCGTTGACCGGGTCGTCGCTGAACCAGTAGACGGTGCGGCCGGCGCCGTTCACGACCGCGGGCTCCAGACCTCCAGCGTTCGCAACGCGAAGCTCGACCCACTTGAGCTTGACCTCGGGCGCCGCCGCCTCCGGGGCGCGGTCGCCGGTGGTCTTGTCGGCCTTGTTCGAGTTCGCCGTGCCGCGCAGGAAGTCCACTTCGGACTGTTCGCCGGACACCTGCTGGGTCTCCTGGACCGGCGCGGCGGTGCCGGACTGCCCGGAACCGCAGGCCGTCAGAGCGACGGCTCCGAACGCGATGAGGGCAGCAAGGAACCCGACATTATTGCGACGCATGGGGTTTCTCATTCCTGAGTGGACGATCATCAACCTGTTCGCCACCAACACGTGAGACCATGCGGAACGGTTCAACGTGAGAGCGCGATCACAACGGCGTTTGGAGCCGCCCGGTACCGTTGGGGCCGTGAACATCAGCCTGAGCAGCGAGTTCGCTGACGCGGTGCCGGAAATGGCAGTGGCGTGGGAGGCGGTACCGGTCCGAGAACCGGTCCTGCTGGCCCTCAACGAGCCTCTCGCGAAGGAACTCGGCCTCGATCCGGCGTGGCTGCGGACCGACGGGCTGCCGTTCCTGGTGGGCAACGAGGCGCCCGGCGTGGCCCAGGCGTACGCGGGTCACCAGTTCGGCGGTTACTCCCCCAGGCTCGGCGACGGCCGCGCGTTGCTGCTGGGCGAACTGCGCGATGCCGACGGCAAGCTGCGCGACCTGCACCTCAAGGGCTCCGGCCGCACCCCGTTCGCCCGCGGCGGCGACGGCCTG
>JAVXWK010000150.1:0-8360 GCA_032230575.1 Pseudonocardiales bacterium
GGTTCGCCGACTCCACCTGGTCGGGGCGGCGCAGCAGGTTCGGGACCGCCGACTCCTTGGCCGGGATCCACAGCATCGCGCAACAGCCGACCAGGAAGTTCGCGACGAAGAGCCAGATCGGTGAGCCGATCAGCGCGATCGAGATGAACAGCGAGCCGCGCAGGACGTCGCAGATCACCATCACCTTGCGGCGGTCGAACTTGTCCGCGAGCACGCCGCCGATCGGTGCGAACAAGATGCCCGGCAGCAACTGGGTGAGCACGACCAGCGACAGGGCGAACGACTGCCACTGGTAGCTGTGCATCATCTCGGAGACCAGGCCGGTCAGCGCGAGCAGCGACAGCCAGTCACCGACGCTGCACAGGTAGGTGACGAGCCACAGTCTCCGGAACGGCCGGATCGCGAGCACCGAACGCAGCCGGTGGACCGTGGACACGCTGGACTGGGCCGGCCCCGCGAGGCCCGCCTCTGTCACTCCTGTGTCCGCGTCCTGAATCTCAGTCACCCCTAATCTGCCCAACCCGTGGGATCAGGGTAACCGGAGCGAGCACGGCACCACGCCCGACTCTCAGCCTCAGCCGCTGAAGATCGCCCCAAGAATGTTGACGACCACCAGCACGAAGAAGCCGATCACGATCAGGCAGCCGATGAACGCGGCCACTCCGTTCGACTTCCTGACGGGCTGTTGTGGTTGCACGCCAGGCACTTGCGGCGCCGGAGCGAATGCCTGCAGGCCCAGCTGCGGTGGCCTGTTCTGAGGCGGACGCTGACGGCCACGCGGCCGCCGTTGCTCCTGCTGCATCGCCTGCCAGATGGCCTGCCGCATCTCCTCCGTCGGCACCGGCGGTGTAGGCACCGACACACGTGACGTGGAGTACCCGGAGGTCCACTGAGGAGCGAGCCACTTGTCGGCCGTCACCAGCCCGGCCAGCGGGTCGGGGAAAAGCCGAGGAGGCGGCGGGGCCTGAGTCCCGTCCGGACCGAACTCGTTGATCGGCACCGCCACCTCCTGGCAGCTAGCTCTTGGACTTGGCAGGAGCCTTCTTGGCCGCGGCCGGCTTCTTCGCGGCCGCGGGCTTCTTCGCCGGAGCCTTCTTCTTGACGGGTCCCTTGGCGCGCTTCTCGGCCAGCAGCTCCGCCGCGCGCTCGTCGGTGATCGACTCGACGCTGTCGGTCTTGCGCAGCGACGCGTTCGCCTCACCGTCGGTGACGTACGGGCCGAAGCGACCCTCCTTGATCACCATCGGCTTGCCGGACACCGGGTCGTTGCCCATCTCGCGCAACGGCGGTGCGGCGGCGGCACGACCGCGCTTCTTCGGCTCCGCGTAGATCTTCTGCGCCTCTTCCAGCGTGACCGTGAAGATCTGAGCCTCGTCCACCAGCGACCGCGAGTCCGTGCCCTTCTTCAGGTACGGGCCGTAGCGGCCGTTCTGCGCGGTGATCTCGGCACCCGTCTCCGGGTCCTTGCCCACCACACGCGGCAGCGAGAGCAGCTTCAGCGCGTCGTCCAGCGTCACCGTGTCCAGCGACATCGACTTGAACAACGAGCCGGTGCGCGGCTTCGGGGCCTTCTTGGGAGCCGTGCCGTTCTCGGCGGGATCGGGCAGGACCTCGGTCACGTACGGACCGAAGCGACCCTCCTTGGCCACGATCTCGTTGCCCGAGACCGGGTCGGTGCCCAGCGATCGGCCTTCCTGCGGCGTCGAGAACAGCTTCTCGGCGATCTCCGGGGACAGCTCGTCCGGCGCCAGGTCGTCCGGCAGGTTCGCGCGCTGTGCGGCACCGTCGACCTCGCGCTCCAGGTACGGCCCGAACCGGCCGACGCGCACGACGACCGTGCGGCCCTCGGAGTCGCTGAACAGCGGGATCGAGTTGACCTCGCGCGGGTCGATGTCCTCGACGCCCGTGCCGACCAGCTTCTTCAGGCCACCGGAGCGGCCGATCGAGCCGTCGGGACCGATGCTGCCGCCGAAGTAGAACCCGGACAGCCACGTCGTGCGCTGCTGACGACCTGCGGCGATGCCGTCCAGCTCGTCTTCCAGCGCCGCCGTGAAGTCGTAGTCGACCAGGCGGCCGAAGTGGCCCTCCAGCAGACCGACGACGGCGAACGCCACCCACGACGGGACCAGCGCGGCGCCCTTCTTCCAGACGTAGCCGCGGTCCTGGATGGTGCTGATGATCGACGAGTAGGTGGACGGACGGCCGATGCCGAGCTCCTCCATCGTCTTGATCAGCGACGGCTCGGTGAAGCGCGAGGGCGGCGAGGTGGAGTGACCGTCCGCGGACAGCTCCGCGATCGTCAGGTCCTGGTCCTTCACCAGCTGCGGCAGGCGCGACTCCGCGTCGTCCGACTCGCCACCGGCTTCGGCGTCGACGGTCTCGACGTAGGCCTTGAGGAAGCCGGCGAACGTGATCGTGCGGCCGGAGGCGGCGAACGTGACCTCCTGGCCCGTCGCGGCACGCCCCTGGATGCGGATGCTGGTCGTGTTGCCCCGCGCGTCGGCCATCTGGGACGCGATCGTGCGCTGCCAGACCATCTCGTAGAGCTTGAACTCGTCGGCGTCCAGCTCGGCGGCCACCTGGCCGGGCGTGCGGAAGACCTCTCCCGCCGGCCTGATCGCCTCGTGGGCCTCCTGCGCGTTCTTGACCTTGCGCGTGTACTGGCGCGGCTCCTTGGCGACGTACTGAGCGCCGTAGAGGTCCGTGGCCTGCGTGCGGGCCGCGTTGATCGCGGTCTCCGACAGCGTCGTGCTGTCGGTACGCATGTAGGTGATGTAGCCGTTCTCGTACAGCTTCTGCGCCGTGCGCATCGTGCGGTCCGCGGAGAACCGCAGCTTGCGGCCCGCCTCCTGCTGCAGCGTCGAGGTCATGAACGGCGCGTACGGCTTGCGGCTGTACGGCTTCTCCTCGACGGACGCGACCTTGACCGGCGCGTTCTGCAGACCGGCGGAGATGGCGCGGGCCTGCTGTTCGTCCAGCACGACCACGTCGGCCTTGCCGGTGAGCTTGCCGTCCGAGCCGAAGTCACGACCCGTGGCGAGACGGGTGCCGTCGACGGCCACGAGACGCGCGCCGAACTGACGCGGCGCGGCGTCCGCACCGGCGTCCATCTGCGCGGAGATGTCCCAGTAGCTCGCGCTCACGAACTTCATGCGTTCGCGTTCGCGCTCCACGACCAGGCGCGTCGCCACGGACTGCACGCGGCCAGCCGACAGCTTCGGCATGACCTTCTTCCACAGGACCGGGCTGACCTCGTAGCCGTAGAGGCGGTCGAGGATGCGCCGGGTCTCCTGGGCGTCGACCAGGTCCTGGTCGAGGTCACGCGGGTTCGCGGCCGCGGCCTGGATCGCGGACTCGGTGATCTCGTGGAACACCATCCGGCGAACCGGGACCTTGGGCTTGAGCGTCTCCAGCAGGTGCCACGCGATGGCCTCGCCCTCGCGGTCACCGTCTGTCGCGAGGTAGAGCTCGTCGACGTCCTTCAACGCTTCCTTGAGCTCGCTGACCAGCGACTTCTTGTCCGCGGAGATCACGTAGAGGGGCTCGAAGTCGTGGTCGACGTCCACGCCGAGCCTCGCCCACGCCTGCCCCTTGAACTTCACGGGAACGTCGGCAGCACCGCGCGGCAGGTCCCGGATGTGTCCCCTGGAGGACTCCACGACGAAGTTGCTGCCGAGGTAGGACGCGATCTTCCGCGCCTTCGTGGGCGACTCGACGATCACAAGCCGTCGAATGTTGCCGCCTTCTCCTCCGCTGCTCTTTCTCGTCCGTGTCGATCCAGCCACTCGCCGTCCCGCTCTCTTCCAAACCCGGTTCCCAGGCCCGCCAGTGTTGCCCAGCGTCGGCCGAAAAGCACACCATCCGCGACGCCTGTACGACGAGACAGAGTGACACAACCTTGCCGGACCGCCCGCTCAGGCCGCCGGCCAGGTGCTGCACGCCACCCCGTGCGGAGGGCTTCCTACCAGCTCAGCGAGCCGTGCCAGCCTTCGTCGGCCGGTTACCCGCAGCGCCGGAGCCCCTACCAGGGTGCACGGAAGTCCGGATGCGAGCAGGGCATTTTGCAACGGCAGGTGTGTCTGCGGTGCGTTGGGGTCCAAACCGAGCAGGTACGCGGACTCCATCCAGCTGCCCGCGGCGAGCGCCCAGACCCGCAGCACTGCTCCGTTCAGCTCGAAGTCGTCCGGCACCTTCTTGGCAGGTCCGTCCAGCCAGCGGGCGGCCAGAGGGGTGAGATCGGTGCGGAACGGCGTGCGGACGAACCTCGTGCCCTCCTCGTTGACGCACAGCTCGGTCGTGACGTCGCGCTCGGCACAGGCCTGCTTGAGGGGCCTCAGCCGCCACTCGTCCATGAGCTCGACGTACACGCGAGCCGCCGTACCGCGCGCGAAGCTGACGGCCTGTCCCGGCCCGCAGAGGAGCCCGGCGAGGTCCGCCTTGGCCGGCGTTCGCGCCTCGGCCGAGAAGAAGGACAGCTGCCCAACCACGGCCCACAGAGTAGAACAGGCGTTCGACTGTGACCAGTGGGACACGTGTGAATGCGCCGGTCGAGCTGTGTCCTGAACGAGTAACCAGTACAGCACGGCGTTGCCCATTATTCGCCCGTGCTGGCCATCACCCGGTGAGCTGCTGCCCCTTGCTCTTGATCTCCACGCACGGCTGCGATTTGTTCAGCGCGTCGGCGTACTTCGGGCGTTTCTGCAGATCCTGGAAGGTCGCGCGGAGATCTTCCGGACTGGTGACCTGGTTCTTCTCGGCCAGGATCTTCTCGGCCTCGTCCCAGAACTGCGCGTTCGGTTCGAGCTTCTCGACCGGGGCCTGGGCGTCCTGGTACGACTTGGCCGACTGCCGGACGAAATTGAGCAGCCGTTCGTGGACCGATTTGAGGTCGCCTTCGGGCGCGCCGAGCTCGGTCAGCTTCTTCTCGGCCGTGCCGAACGCGGTCGCGTTGGCCGTTACGAGCTTGAGGTACGCCGTCTTGACCGCAGCCGGGTTCGCCGCGTCCTGTCCGCGCAGCTCAAAGCCCGCTGCCAGGCCCGGAAGGACACCGTTGCAGAAGGCGTCGACCCACTGGCCCTGGGCGTCGGTGAGCGGCGTGTCGTCGGCGGAACCGCAAGCGGTCAGCGCGACGGAACCGGCCAGGACGGCGGCGAGCAGGCGTGTCCTCACCCGGCCTATTTTCCACCGGCCAGTTTCTGCCAGTCCGCGCACACCTGGTTCGCCCGGAACACCTCCTTGTACTTCGGGATGTCCACGATCTGCTTGAACATCGCTTCCGCGCTGTCACCGCGGACCTCGCGATTGGTCAAGATCTCCACATACCGCTCGACGAACTTGTCGTCGGCGGCCAGTGCCCGCACGCGCCCGGCCATGTCGTCCCAGCCGTCCGCTTCCCGGCGCAACGACTTGATCATCTGGTCGTGCGGGTTCTGCACGTCGGAGCTCATCGGGCCGAGTTTCTCCAGGTCGTCCGCCATCTTGCGGTCCGACGTGGCGGCCGTCGACACCCAGCGCACCAAGTTCTCCTTCAGGGCGACCGTGCTCTGCGAATCCGCGGCCCCGATGCCCTGCCGTGCGACCTCCACGACGCCCATCGGACCGCAGTACGTCTCGAACCACGCCGTCGGATCAGCAGGCGCGCTGCAGGCAGCGATCGCGGAACGTCGTCACTGACCGATCAGCTTTCCGAGCTTCTCGCGCATCTCCGTGCACTCAGGCGCCTTCGCGATGGCGTCCTTGTACTTCGGGTTCGCGTCGAGCTTCTTGATCTGCTCGGAGAGCTTCGACGGGTCGGCGGAGTCGCCACCGAGCTTCCCGACCTGGTCCATGAAGTCCGGCGCGGTGGCGTCGAGTTTGCGCATCTGCTCGCCGACCGTCGCGTACTCCTTGGCGGCGGTGCCGAACAGCGCCACCATCTCGTCGTGCAGGGCCTTGGCGTCCTCACCGGGCGCGCCGATCGCCTTGAGCTTGGTCTCGGCCTCGGCCATCGACTTCGAGCCCGACTCGAGGATCTTGAGCATGCCCTCCTTGAGCACCGCCGGGTTGTCGGCGTTGGTGGCGGCGAGCGTGACGAGCTCGACCGCGCCCGTCAGCACCGGCGTCGTGCCACCGCAGAAGGCTCCGGCCCACTTGACCGGGTCACCGGCCGGCGGGGTCACGGAGGTGGTCGTGGGCGTCGTGGTCTGCGTGGACGGCGCGGCACCACCGGAGCAGCCGGCGAGTAAGGCCGCGGCGCAGGCGGCGACGAGCGAAAACCGTGCGTTCACCTTGGAATCCCCCAGACACGTCGAATCAGATCGGCGAACGGTACACGTCCGGGTGGTCTGGTTCGTTGCCCTGAAGGAGACGTTTACGAGGTCGGCGTGGAGGAAGCCGAGAGCTCCAGGCCCTTGCAGTTCGGCGCCTTCTGGGCGGTCGAGCCGAGACCCGTCTCGTCGAACTTCTTCTGCACGTCGGCACCCGTCTTCTCGAGCGTGGCCGCCTTGCCGATCATCTCGGTGAACGCGGTGACGACCTGGGTGGCGTCGGTCGACGAGTCGAGCTTCGACTTGGTGTCGGCGAGCAGTGTCTTGATCTGGCCCATGCCCTCCTCGGCCGTCGTGACCAGCTCCTTCGACTTCGGGTGCGGGCCGTTCTCCAGCGCCTTGAGGTCCGCGATCGACTTGTCGACCGCGGCGACCTTGGTGCCGAGCCAGTCCGACAGGCCCGTCTTGAGCTTGGAGGGGTCGTTCATGTCGATGCTCGGCTCGTCCGACATGGCCTTCACGGTGCCGTCGACGGCGCCGCAGACCTTGTCCATCCACGCCACGACGTCGGCCTCGTTCGGGGTGGCCGTCGTCGGGGACGTGGACGAACCTCCGCTGCTGCACGCGGCGAGCGCGAGCAGACTCGTCAGGAGTGCGATGGCGGTGTGACGCAGGCGCATGGGCCGGAAGCTACTCCGGACGGCCTCACTCAGCTCGTCGGCGTGACGTTGAGTCGCTGCATCTCCTGGCACTTCGGCGCGGTCTGGGTGGCCTTCTGCAGCTCGGGAACGCCCTTGAGGTCCCGCAGCGGGTCGGCGAGCTCGGAGAGCTTGGCGATGGCCTCTCCGGCGGCCTGGAGGCCTCCGGTGGCGTCGTTCGGGTCCGCCTGCTCGACCTTGGTCTTGGCCTCGGTGAAGACGGCACCCAGGGAGGTGAACGTCTCGGCCATCTTGTTGACGGCCTCCTCGCCACCCGCGACGGGCGACGGGCCGACGTTCTTGAGGCCCTCCGCCGACTTGGTGAAGGCCTGGGCGAGCTGGCCCATGTACGCGGCCATCTCGGCCTTGAGCTTGGCGGGGTCGCCGGCGTCGAGTTTCGGGGCCGTCTTGTCGATCTTGGCGAACTCGGACGCGGCGCCGCACACCTTGTCCATGTAGGCGACGGCCTGGGGGCTGGCCGCGCCGCTGGAGGGCGTGGAAGAAGTGCCGGTGCCGCCGCCATTGGTGCACCCGGCCAGCGCACAGGCGGCGACAGCGGCAGTGGCGACGAGGCGGAGCCTCATGTCGTAACTCCTCGGTCGGGGTACGTCGGGGGAAGACCCGAACGTACCCCGACCGAGGGTGGAACTACGCGGCGCCGTTGCTCACGGTCTCCGCGGGAGCGTCCGCGATGGCGGTACCGCGACGCTTCGACACGACCACCGCACCGACGATGATCAGTGCCGCGACCACGGCGATCGTGATCCGGATCGGGTCGGACGCGCTGTCACCGATGGAGAAGGTGACGATGGCGGGCGCGATCAGCACCGAGACCAGGTTCATGACCTTGATCAGCGGGTTGATGGCCGGACCGGCGGTGTCCTTGAACGGGTCGCCGACCGTGTCGCCGATGACCGTCGCGGCGTGGGCGTCGGAGCCCTTGCCACCGTGGTTGCCGTCCTCGACCAGCTTCTTGGCGTTGTCCCAGGCACCACCGGAGTTGGCCAGGAAGACCGCCATGAGCGTGCCGGTCGCGATCGCACCGGCCAGGTAACCGGCCAGCGGGCCGACACCGAGGCCGAAGCCGACGGCGACCGGGGCGAGCACCGCCATCAGACCCGGCGTCGCGAGCTCACGCAGCGAGTCCTTGGTGCAGATGTCGACGACCTTGCCGTACTCCGGCTTCACCGAGTAGTCCATGATGCCGGGGTTCTCGCGGAACTGACGGCGCACCTCGAACACGATGGCACCGGCGGCGCGCGTCACGGCGTTGACCGCGAGACCCGAGAACATGAAGACCACGGCCGCACCGATGGCGACACCGACGAGGACGTTCGGGCTGAACACCACGTTGGTGAACGAGATCGGCAGATCGCCGGCGATGTTGCCGACCTTGATCACGGCCTGGTCGATCGCG